>DAOVTY010000075.1 GCA_030632865.1 Bacteroidota bacterium | reverse complement strand
ATGGCAAATCGGGTTCGGTACCCAAAAGCATTTTAATGAAAATCTCTTCAGCCGGGTCGTCACGAGAAATTTTTAACATTGAAAAATGAACACCACTATTTACAATTTTTATATCAAGTGGATTTCCGTTTGCATCGGTAGCGGTTGAAGCAAGTTTAAGTTCTTTGGATAACACTTTTAATTCATCAGAAAGTGTTTGTGATGCCAAATCGTTTTGATATTCATCTGCACTTTCCAACAAAATCCAGGCAACTGCATCTCCTTTTTGAATTCGACGAACAATCTCACGTCGAGCAGGCGAATCGATTATTTTATTTACATTTTCTATAGTTAATTCACCTTGCCAAAGTACTCCGGGATTATTATTCTCAACTGGATAAAAAAGTCGGATAATTGGTAATTCGTTCCCAGAAATATTGTGTTTATCGGTCGCAATTGTTTCTACAACTCTTATGTTCGTATTTAAATTCCCAGCCGAAGTTTCCATTATTAATTTGAGTGTCTGCTTTTGTTCTTCATTCAGATTGTTGTTATGAATAACTTCAACAGTATAAAGAAAAGCGGGCCAACGTTCCAGTGCGTATCTAAAAACAGGTGTAGAACAGCTTAAAGTAGGAGTAATATAAATAACCTGAAATAATAGGATAAAAAGAATGGCTTTGCCTTGTAATATTTTTTTCAATTCCATGATAACAATACAGGTTTAATGTAAGAAAATAGGTCTTCACGCAAAACTAATGTTTTTGTACGGAATGTGAAATTAGAATAAAAATTCTTTGTGGTTATTGACCAAATTAAAAGCTATATAATAAAAAAGGACAGCCAATAAAACGTCCTTTTTAATATTTTCCATCAATTATTTATTAACCTGCCAAGCAGTTTCAACCGCTTGACGGATTGAATTTATCTATCCTACCGCAATATTTATAATTTTCTTAGGAACGAAAATAAATTTACGAACAGTTTTTCCCTCTAACCATTTAGCAGAACGTTCATCAGAAAGAACAGTTTTTTCAATTTCGCTTTTAGGCATCGCCAGTGGAAATTCCATTTTATACCTCATTTTACCATTAAATGAAACCGGATATTCGTAAGAATTTTCTTGTAATAAACTTTCGTTAACTACAGGCCAAGGTTCATAAGAAAGAGTTTTCTTATTTCCATAAACCGACCATAATTCTTCTCCAACATGTGGAGCGTAAGGCGCTAGTATTCGTGCAAATATTTCAGCAGTTTCTTTCGTTACTTTTCCTTTTTTTATGGCTAGATTATTAAAAACCATTAACGCCGAAATGCCGGTATTAAATTTCAGATGTTCAATATCGAATTCTACTTTTTTTATGGTTTGATGCAACAACTTAGCAAGATCCTTGTCTTCTTCTCCTTCGAAAATATTAGTTGGGTCGGCAAAGAAACGATAGGCTTTACCCAGAAAATTAAATACTCCTTTTACACCGTTTTCTGCCCATGGTTTACGTTCATCAAGTGGCCCCATAAACATTTCGTACAAACGTAGCGAATCGGCACCAAATTTATCTATAACATCATCGGGGTTAACCACATTTTTCAACGATTTAGACATTTTTGCCACAATCTGTTTTAGCTCTTCACCAGTTTCAATGTGGAAATATTTTCCATCTTTCTCTTCAACCAAATCCGAAGCCACTTTTGCACCTGTTGCAGTTTCGTATGCAAATGCCAAAATCATTCCCTGATTAAACAGTTTTTGGAACGGTTCGTCGGTGGAAACAATTCCTAAATCGAATAAAACTTTATGCCAAAAACGAGAATACAATAAATGTAAAACTGCATGTTCTGCACCACCAACATACAAATCAACGGGCATCCAGTACTGCTCCTTTTTCACATCAAAAATATTGTCCGTATTATTTGGATCTATGTAGCGCAAATAATACCAGCAAGAACCTGCCCACTGAGGCATTGTATTGGTTTCGCGCCTGCCTTTTCTTCCATTTTTGTCGGTAACAATCAACCAATCACCAGCATTGGAAAGTGGCGATTCGCCAGATTCTCCCGGAGTATATTCTTCTAAGTTGGGTAATTGCAACGGCAAATTCTCATCTTCAACCAAAGTAACTTCGCCATCTTCCCAGTGAATTACCGGAAACGGCTCTCCCCAATATCTTTGACGACTAAACAACCAGTCGCGCAATTTGAAATTATCAGTTGCTTTCCCCAAATTGTTTTCACCCAACCACTCTACCGTTTTTTGAATACCTGCAGTTTTGTTCAAACCGTTAATATCCAATCCTGTTTCTTCGCTGGCTGAATTAACATACTCACCATCTTCTGTCCAGCACTTATCACCGGCCAAAATAATATCCCTGTCTTCAACATCTTTGGGGTCGAGTATACAATTTACAGGAATATCAAACTCTTTGGCAAATTCGAAATCGCGAGTATCGTGTGCTGGAACCGCCATAATTGCTCCTGTTCCGTAACCCATTAAAACATAATCGGCAACCCAAATTGGTATTTGCTGATTGTTTACCGGATTAATTGCGTAACGCCCGGTAAAAACTCCGGTTTTCTCTTTTGCCAAATCGGTGCGGTCCAAATCCGATTTTAACGCTGATGCTTTTATATAATTTGCAACCGCGTCTTTTTTCTCAGCAGTTACAATTTCGTTAACAAAATCGTGCTCGGGCGCAATAACCATGTATGTTGCTCCAAACAATGTGTCGGGGCGGGTTGTGTAAACACGTAGTTTTTTGCCCAGCCCATTAATTTCAAAATCAACTTCAGCACCACTCGATTTTCCAATCCAGTTACGCTGCATATCTTTTACACCGGCAGGCCAGTCCAAATCATCTAAACCTTCCAACAATCGTTCGGCATAATGAGGGATTCGTAAAAGCCACTGTTTTAGGTTTTTGCGAATTACTTGGTTTCCGCATTTTTCGTGTGCACCATCGGTTAAAACCTCTTCGTTGGCACAAACTGTTTTGCACGAATCGCACCACCAAACTTGTGCATTATCGTAATACGCCAATCGCTTTTCACCAATGTAATTATTAACAGCCTCTTTTCCGGCAGCCTCAATTTTATCAGGAATCGGTAATTCCGAAATAGGACGACCTTTTTTCAAATCACTATCAAACCAAGTACTATAAAGTTGCTTAAAAATCCACTGAGTCCATCTAAAATATTTTGGGTCAGTAGTATTAATTTCTCTATCCCAGTCGTAACTTAACCCGATAGCTTTAATCTGGCGACGGAAATTATCACAATTTTTTTGAGTGGTAATTGCGGGATGAGTACCGGTTTGCATAGCATATTGTTCTGCAGGTAGTCCAAATGCATCGTAACCCATTGGGTGCAAAACATTAAAACCTTTCATTCTTTTGTACCGACTTAAAATGTCGGTAGCCGTGTACCCTTCCGGATGCCCAACATGTAATCCGGCTCCCGAAGGATAAGGAAACATATCGAGTATATAATATTTTGGTTTCGAATAATCGTCTTCTGTTTTAAAAGTTTTGTTTTCTTCCCAATATTTTTGCCACTTGGGTTCTATCTCCGCAAAATTATAATCCATTTTTTCTCTGTTGAATTTGATTCGAAATTTATTAAGCCGCAAAGATAAATAATTTGTTGAATGTATTCTTTCAAAAAAACAGTGCTTTTTATTCTTAATAAAGCTCGTAAAAAGCATTTAAAAAATACGCAATTCCTAAAAAAAATGCGTTCAGTAGTTAACTGCTTCAAAATAAAAAAACTTACTGATTTATATTTTTACATTAAAACCATTTTAAAACTTATGAATTGTAGTTTATGTAAATGCTATGGTTGCAAATTCACTATTTATACTTATATTAACACACTGAAAAACAAACTAATAACTTATAATTATTTTGTATCTTAATCTCAAATAAATAATCAAAATAAGCATGAATACAAAAAACTCAAAAGCTTTTATCACAGACTTTATGAACTACGTAAAGTCGAAAGACCCGGGACAACCTGAATTTCATCAGGCAGTAAAAGAAGTAGTTGAAACTCTGGCTGATTTCCTTTTGGATAATCCGCGGTATGTACATGCAAAAATTCTGGAACGTATGGTTGAAGCCGAGAGGATAATTCAATTTAGGGTTCCATGGAGCGACGACCGGGGTAATATTCACATTAATCGTGGTTACCGGATAGAGATGAATAGTGCCATTGGTCCGTACAAAGGAGGACTTCGGTTTCATCCAACAGTAAATCAAAGTATTCTCAAATTTTTAGCTTTTGAACAAGTTTTAAAAAACAGTTTGACCTCGTTACCTATGGGAGGAGGGAAAGGAGGATCCGACTTTGATCCAAAAAATGAATCGGATAATGAAGTGATGAGTTTTTGCCAAAGTTTTATGAGTGAACTTTTTCGTCATATCGGACAATATACAGATATACCTGCTGGCGACATCGGCGTTGGTGGTCGTGAAATTGGATTTTTATTTGGACAGTATAAAAAACTTCGCAACGAGTTTACCGGAGTACTAACCGGAAAAGGGATTGAATGGGGAGGCTCCTTAATCAGACCAGAAGCGACTGGATATGGAACAGTTTATTTTGCCGAAGAGATGCTAAAAACAAAAGGTGATAGTATAAAAGGAAAAGTTGTTTTGATATCGGGTTCAGGAAATGTTGCACAGTATGCAACAGAAAAAGTTATTGAATTGGGAGGGAAAGTAGTAACTCTCTCTGATTCGAGTGGAACAATTTACGACCCCGATGGAATTGATAAGGAAAAACTTGCATTTATTATGGAGTTAAAAAATATACATCGCGGTAGAATAAAAGAGTATGCAGATAAGTACGGCGTTCAGTATTTAAATAAACAACGCCCATGGAGTATAGAATGTGATGTAGCACTACCTTGTGCAACCGAAAATGAAATAGATGAGCAAGATGCAAAAATGCTCATCAAAAATGGATGTTTTGTTGTTGCTGAAGGTGCAAATATGCCAAGCAATTTAGAAGCGGTACATCATTTTCTGGATTCGAAAATTCTTTACGGACCTGGAAAGGCTGCTAATGCTGGCGGTGTTGCGGTCTCTGGCTTAGAAATGACCCAAAACAGTATGCGCCTTGCATGGAGCCGTGAGGAGGTTGATGCCAAGTTGCATTCGATAATGATTAATATTCATAAAATGTGCGTAGAGTATGGCGAAGATGAAGAGGGTTATACAAATTATGTAAAAGGAGCAAATATTGGTGGCTTCGTGAAGGTTGCCAATTCGATGATGGCGCAGGGGCTCGTATAAATAAAGTTTCAAAAAATATCTTTATAGGCTTATTTAAAACAGCCATTTGTAATTTGTTTTACTGATGGCTGTTTTTTATTTGCAGATAATTTATTTTAGTAGGGTTTTGAGTTTTTTATGTAAATCAAACTTTGTTACATTAAAATAGATAACTTTAAACACACAAAAACAGACTTAATTTTGAAACATAACTTATGCAAATTATTATTTCTAAAACGAAAGAGGAGTTAGGCAGGCAGGCTGCCAAACAAGGAGCAAAATTAATACGCAAAGCTATTTTTGAAAAAGGCGAAGCTAATATTATAGTTGCTACTGGAGCATCGCAATTCGAAATGCTTTCTGAACTTATTAAAGAAGAAATTGATTGGGCAAAAGTTACAGGTTTTCATCTCGATGAATATGTTGGAATGGAGGTTACTCATCCGGCTTCGTTTCGTAAATATTTAAAAGAGCGATTTGTAGATAAAATACCACTAAAAGAATTTCTTTACGTTAATGCCGATGTTGAAAATACGGAGGATGAATGTGTTCGTCTCAGTAATTTAATAAACGATAAACCAATTGATGTTGCATTTATTGGTATTGGAGAAAATGGTCATTTGGCTTTTAATGATCCACCGGCTGATTTTGAAATTGAAGTACCTTACATTGTTGTAACACTTGATGATGCTTGTAGGAAGCAACAACTTGGCGAGGGGTGGTTTCCTACATTAGACGATGTGCCGAAACAGGCAATAAGCATGTCGATTAATCAAATTCTGAAATCTAAAACAATTATTTGTAGTGTGCCCGACGAAAGAAAAGCTGTGGCAGTTAAAGGTTCTGTCGAAGAGCCTGTTTCGCCGATGATTCCGGGAACAGTAATGCAAAAACATGCTGCAACCTGGTTGTTTCTTGATACCGGCTCTGCATCTCTTTTAAAGACTAACTGAAATAGGAGTTGTTGACTAATTTATTTAATTTACAAATATTCGTTTTCAAGTTGTATCGAGTTGATAGTGGGGAATTTAGATCTGTTTTTTTATAATCTCAACATACTAAAAAAAATTACTTCTCTGGTTCGGCATCAAACCTCTCAATAAAATCGGTTGAAAGTACACGGAATTCAGTACGACGATTAATAGCCGTAGCAATCTCTTGCTGTTCGGGCGTAAGTTTAATAATAAATTCTTCGGTTAGTTCATCGTTTCTTTTTAAGAAATCATATTGCTTTGCCATTTGGCGGGTAATCATTTTTGGCCATGTTTCGCCATAACCTTTAGCAACTAAACGCTGCGGATTAATTCCTTTTTCTATTAGATAATCGACAACACTTTGTGCTCGTTTTTGCGAAAGGTCGAAGTTAAACTGGTCGCTGCCAACATGGTCGGTGTGTGCCATTAATTCAATAGTAATAGTTGGATTGAAAATAAGAACATCAACAACTGTATCTAACGCAAATTTTGATTCGGGCATTAATTCCCAACTACCAAATTCGTAATTAATATTTTCAACTTTAATAGGGGCATCGGTTGGAGTTAAAAACAGCTCAAACCTAAAATCGCGACTATCCTCCATTCCAATTGTGTTTGCAGTTGCTTTATCACGTAAAAAACCATCTTTAAATGCTGCAAAAATATATTCTGTTTCTGGCTTCAATTTCATTTTAAACTGACCATTTTTAGTGCGCATTTTCAAGTTAGTTCCGTCGGTTCCAATTATCCGAACTGTGGCTCCATTAATTTTAGTATTTGTCTCTCTGTTAAAAACGTCTCCTTCAACCGAATAAATTTTTGGAGGTACAACAAATGAATAAATATCATCTCCTCGCGACCCTTTTCTATTTGATGAGAACATTCCTTTATTTTCTCCTACAACATATGCAATTCCAAAATCGTCAGATGGCGAGTTTATTGGAGATCCCATATTTTCTATCGTCCAATTACCTTCGTCATCTTTTTGGGCAACAAAAATATCGAACCCACCCATTCCAATATGATAATTAGATGAAAAATATAATTCTCCATTATCGCGTACAAACGGAAACATTTCGTCGCCGGGAGTATTAATCGTTTCTCCCAAGTTTACAGCTTTTTCGTAACTGCCGCCAGATTTTACGGCTTGCCAAATGTCTTTTCCTCCATATCCTCCGGGCATATCCGAAACAAAATAAAGTATGGTCTCGTCTTCGTTTAGCGCCGGATGTGCTGCAATTAAGCTATCGCCAACAACTTGTACTTTTATTGGGTTAGACCAAGAGTTTCTAGATTGCGAAGCCTCGTATAACTCTGCTCCAAGAGGTATGGTTTTATCGTATCTGCACCGGGTAAAAATCATCTGCTCTCCCGTTGAAGAAATTGTTGCTCCTCCCTCTTCGTCGGCAGTATTTATAATCAAATTGTCGTCTAATAATTTTGGCTCATCCCATTTTTGCTTTTGCACACCAAAAGTTGCTCTAAATAAATCTGCATAACTCTGTCCTGTAATCATGCTCTCGCGTTTCCCGGTGGCTCCTTTTCGGGTTGAAGTAAAAATTATTTCATTATCGCGACCTGCTATAAAAACCGGCGAATAGTCGCTGGCACGAGAGTTTAGCTCTTTAACCGGATTAATTATATGACGAGATGGATTTGCTACCCAATCTTGTGTTTTTCTAATGGCTTCCAATCCGGCGATTGCTCTTTCGTCGCCCGGAACCGAGTCTAAATATATTCGATAAGTTTCTATAGATTCTTCGTATTCTTGGGTTGCACGTAGCATATCGGCATGATGCAAAATTGCTATTGCATCTGAATATCCTCTTTGAATAGCAAATTTGTAATACAATTCGGCTCGAGAATAGTCGCCAATGTAGCGGTAACATTCGCCCGTTGCAAATGAGTAATATTTGCGTTTATCGCGATCTTTCTCTTTTCTACTTGCTTTTCTATACTTTTCAATTGCTTTATAATATTCGCCAATATCATGCGAGAGCATTGCATCTCGGCCATACTTTGCAGCACTACATCCACCTAATAAAACAACTAGTAAAAGAAGTAAAGAAAACCTAACGTTCATGCCTATTTTTATTTCGGGAAGTAAAAGTAAAATATTTTTTAAAATAACGGTTGAATTGCTTTTTAAGTATTTACTAAACAATTGAATTTATCGCTAAGTGTATATTCGGCTTCAAAGTTATTTTTAGTTGATCAAAATATTTAAAATAAACAATGCTTCAAATTCAAATGTCAATAAAGGAGCTTACAATTGGTATTATCTGATAACTGAATCAAAAACAATAAATTTTGATAGTATATTAACTGTGAATTTAGTTTAAAAAAAAGACTCTTCATGTTTTAATGAAAAGTCTTATTTTAAAAATAAATATTTTGCTAAACCTACTTTACAAATAGTAGTTCGCGATATTTTGGTAATGGCCATTTTTCGTTATCAACAATTAGTTCAAGTTTGTCGATATGAAATCGAACATCATCGAGAAATGGGCGAACAGTTTTATCGTAAGAGTGTGCTTTTTCAATTATATCATCAATAATATTAGCTTTTTTCCTAGATTCAACCATAGCTTTTGATTTGGTTTTAATGGCTGAAATATGACCGCCAATCTCTCGGATTAACGCTAAACGTCCCTTTGCTAACTGCTCATACTCTTCTACTGCAAAAACTTCTTTTAAATACCGTACATTCTCGAGCAACATAGTTTGGTATTGTACTGCTGTAGGAACAATATGATTTAAAGCCATGTCTCCAAGTACACGTGCTTCAATCTGTATTTTCATGATAAACTTTTCGTACTCAACTTCAGTACGACCTTCAAGTTCTGCCTCGTTAAAAATGCCCAATTTATCGAACATTTCCATATTCTCTTTTCGCAAATATGCCGACAACGATTCCGGCACACTATTAATATTAGTTAAACCACGTTTGGCAGCTTCTTTTACCCAATCATCGCTGTATCCATCACCATTAAAACGAATAGGTTTCGATTTAATAATCAGATCTTTTAAAACTTGGAAAATCGCTTCATCTTTTTTTACTCCCTCTTCAATAAGCTTGTCAACGCATCCTTTAAACTTAATTAATTGGTTTGCCATAATCGAGTTCAAAACAATCATTGGAGGTGCATTATTTGCTGATGAACCAACTGCTCTAAATTCAAATCGGTTTCCGGTAAATGCAAATGGCGAAGTACGGTTTCTGTCAGTATTATCTAAAATTACATCAGGAATTCTACCAATATTAAGTTTTAAAGCTGTTTTTTCGTCCGGTGTCATTTTCCTGTCAACCACTGCTTCTTCCATTAAATCTAGCATTTTAGAAACTTCGGTTCCCAGAAAAACAGAGAGAATTGAAGGAGGTGCTTCGTTTGCTCCTAAACGATGCGAATTTGCGGCAGTTAAAATACTAGCTCGTAACAAATCCTGATTATCGTGAACTGCTTTTAAAGTATTTATTACAAAAGTCAGAAACTGTAAATTAGATTTTGGATTTTTCCCGGGAGAATATAAGTTAACTCCTGTATTAGTTGTTAATGACCAGTTATTATGTTTTCCTGAACCATTAATGCCTGCAAATGGTTTTTCGTGAAAAAGAACTCGAAATTTATGTTTCCTTGCTACTCTTTTCATCAAATCCATAAGTAACTGGTTGTGGTCGTTTGCCAAATTAGCTTCCTCGAAAATTGGGGCAAATTCGAACTGGTTTGGAGCCACTTCGTTATGTCGTGTTTTTAACGGAATACCTAATTTATAAGCTTCATTCTCAAGGTCAATCATATATGCAGTTGCTCTCGACGGAATTGATCCGAAATAATGATCGTCTAATTGCTGATCTTTCGATGAGGCATGTCCCATTAAAGTACGGCCTGTTAACATCAAATCTGGGCGTGCCTGATACAATGCCTCGTCAATTAAGAAATATTCCTGCTCTACCCCAAGATTGGTTTTTACGCTAGACACATTTTTGTCGAAATATTGGCAAACAGCTGTTGCAGCTTTATCTACTTTATGTAATGCTCTTAATAATGGTGTTTTATTATCGAGTGCTTCGCCGGTGTACGAAATAAATATTGTAGGAATTGTAAGTGTTGTACCACTTATGAAAGCTGGCGACGAGGGATCCCATGCTGTGTAACCACGCGCTTCAAAAGTTTGACGAATTCCTCCACTTGGAAACGAGGATGCATCTGGTTCTTGCTGTGCTAGTAATTTCCCTGAAAATGCTTCAACAACTCCTCCATTTGAATTAAGCTCGATAAAAGCATCGTGTTTTTCTGCAGTTCCGTCAGTTAATGGATGAAACCAGTGTGTGTAATGTGTTGCTCCGTTTTCAATTGCCCACGCTTTCATTCCTTGTGCAACCTGATCTGCCATTTTTCGATCGATTGTTGAACCATTTTCAATTGCATCAACTACAGCTTTGTATGCTTCGCGCGAAAGATATTTTTTCATTTTCGGGCGGTCGAAAACATACATTGCATAATAATCTGATGTTAAATTATCTTCTCTGATAACTTCAACCGGTTTCCGGTTCATTACCTCTTCGAGTGCCTTAAATCTAAATTGTGCCATTTTTGTTAATTTTGGTTTTTCTACTTCAAAAGTACATTTTGTGCAGAAAATGTCAAAAAATATAGGGTTGTACTGAGGTTTTAATGATATTTTTTTAACAATCCCCCTCTTTTTTGCCAATCGCCAGTAAAAAATAAAAATGTAATTTAAAAATTTACTATAATAAACACGTTCATTTTTATACCACAATTCGTTAGCTATTCTAAAATATTATCTATTGTGCAATTATATTTTTTCAATATTTAAGCTCATATCAAGAATGATTTAGAACTATTAACAAGGTTTAATTATTTAATGTAATTTCGTCACATTATTATACACCTATTTATATTAACAACTAAGTTGGATAGGAAATCAGACAAACGTGTTATTAATTTATAAAATAATAGGATGAAAGTTAACAGACGTAATTTTATTAAAGCAGGAAGCGTGGCTGCTGCAGGGAGTATTATTTTACCCCCACTTATGCAGTCGTGTCAAAATGCACAAATTTCTGAAAGCGTGAAAAGTTATTTAGACCACTTCGAGGTTTCGACCGAAATGTTGCAACAAGTTATTGCAATGGCAATGAGTAAAGGCGGTGATTATGCCGACCTGTTCTTTGAACACAAAACATCAAACAATATTGGGCTTCAAGACGGAAAAGTAAACCGTGCATACTCAAACATTGATTTTGGTGTAGGGATTAGAGTTTTAAAAGGCGATCAAACCGGGTTTGCATATTCCGAAAACATTACTTTAAGCGATATGTTGAATGCAGCAAAAATGGCTGCAAATATTGCAAATAGTAGTGCCGAATTTAGTTCTGGGGCTGTAATAGAAAAAATACCGGCCAATTTTTATAACATCACAAAAAAATGGGATAATGTTTCGGTAAAAGACAAAGTTCCTT
>DAOVTY010000202.1 GCA_030632865.1 Bacteroidota bacterium | reverse complement strand
TCGTGTGTTAAATGCCATTCTCCCAACTGTTGCCCAAAAAATTGTTCTGGCGTAGGAATATCTTTGTTGTATGTTACATTATCGGGTAAAAAATAGTCTAAACTTTCTTGTGCGAAAGACATCAGAACTATAAATACAAATAAAAAAGTAGCTGTAATTTTTTTCATTTTAATATGATAAAAAGCGATTTGTTTAGTTGGAAAATAATTAAAGCCCGAAGGTTGAAAAAAAAATGGATGTTTCAAAAAATGAATAAGTTTTTTTTTGAATTTTATGTTTAAATAATAATTTTCACGATTAAACTTTTTCTGAGTAATTAAGTCAGATACTTAGGCTATTTTAGAAGCCTCAATAAAATACAGATTATTCTTTATTATCAAGAAACTGAATTAAGAATCATAAATATTGAAAAAGCATTTTTTATTCCGGTTATTTTTATTCGGTATTATTCTAATACTATGTTGCAATAATTTATTGCATGCTCAAAAGTTGGATAGTATTAGAATAACTGAAACTTTTCAGGAGCAATCGTTCGAAAGCTTTTTTAATATTTTGAAAGATAAGTATGATGTTAAAGTTTTTTACAAAGATAAATGGATTAAGCCGTATAAAATTTCTAAAACTTTCGAAAATACACCATTAATTCAAGCATTAAATAGTCTGTTTGTTAACCACGAGTTAAAGTATTTATTATACCAGGATAATGCAATTGTTGTATTTCCTAGAGTTTCAGATTTTCGTGCACAAATTGTAGAAAACGATCAACTTTTTATTATTGGTGATCCGCTAAATATTGGGCGTTATAAAAACGGAAAATTGAACGGAAAAGTTTTGGATGGCAAAACAGGCGAGCCACTTGTTGGTGCAATAGTTTATAATACTAAACTGCAAAAAGGCTCCACAACTAATAATGATGGGAGTTTTGTATTGGAGCTTCCAACTGGCGATCATCAGTTGCAATTTTCATTTATAGGCTTTGAAAACTCATTTTCTAGTATTAGGTTGATTGAAGATGGTTATCAGGCATTTGAACTTTTCGAAGAGTCGCATAAAATTGGAGAGATAACTATTTTGGGTGAAAATAGTGATTTGCCGCGCGCCCAAATGAGTATGGTGCAAATGAATTCGAGAGAGATAAAACAGATGCCGGCATTGATGGGCGAAGTTGATGTTATGAAAGGACTTGCTATTTTGGCTGGCGTACAAACGGTGAGTGAATTATCTTCTGGATTAAATGTACGTGGTGGAAATACTGATCAGAATTTAATATTAGTGAATGGTAGTCCTGTTTTTAATTCCTCTCATTTTTTTGGATTTCTTTCGCTTTTAAACCCTGACGTTGTGGAAGATGTAAAACTGTTTAAAGGAGGAATGCCTGTGAAATTTGGAGAACGGGTTTCGTCGGTTATGGAAGTTGATTTTAAAGATGGTAATAACGAAACAGTAAGTGTGTATGGTGGAATTGGAGTCATAAACTCGCGCTTAACTATTGATGGACCACTTACGAAAAACAAAAAATTAACTTTTATTTTGGGTGGTAGATCTTCTTATACCAATTGGATTTTGAAAAAAATTCCCGAATTAGAAATAAATCAAAGTGAAGCTAATTTTTACGATTTGTCGGGCAAGCTAACATACAAATTTAATAGGCATAATAAAATTAGTTTAATGGGATATGTGAGTAATGATGAGTTTAGTACAAGCTCTAATTTAGTTACTCAATATGGGAATAAACTTGGTAATTTAAAAATGAATACAAGGTTTGCAGAGCAGTTATATGGTAATCTAGATATTTCTTACAGCGAATATGAATTTCGCTTAACTGATTATGCAAATGGGACCCCGTCAGAATCATATTCTCTCTACAATATGCTACAGTACAGTTCGTTGGGTTATCATTTTAATTGGCATCTACATCCACAACACAAAGCCGAATTTGGATTTAAAACTGTTTATAATAAAATTAATCCGGGTGAAATTTCTCCTATAGAAGAGATTACAGTAATAGAAAATGAAATGTTGAATGATGAGAAAGTGTTTGAGTGGGCAGCTTATTTAAGTGACGAGTTTGAAATTCTTCCAGAGTTTTCTGTCGTTGTTGGGTTGCGATATTCTCAATTTTATAATTTTGGAACCAACTTGGTTTATGTTTACGATGAAAATAAACCAATGCTTCCTGAAAATATAACAGGCACAATTAGTTTCGACGAAAATCAGGTCTCGAAATCTTATGGCGGGTTCGAACCACGTTTTTCGTTAAATTATGACATTGATTTAAACACATCGCTAAAATTTAATTACCAACGTACCAGACAATATATGTTTCAGTTAAGTAACAATGCAGTTATCACTCCTGCAGAAATATGGAAAGCTGCCGACTATCATCTTAAACCATTAATTAGCGACCAAATTGCCATTGGAGTTGAGAATAATTCTTGGTTTCGGGATATTAAATTCTTAACAGAGGTTTATTATAAAAACCTTCAAAATTTGATTGAATATAAAAATGGCGCGCAATTAATAATGAACGAACATGTAGAAACTGCACTTATTCCAACACAAGGATATTCGTATGGTATTGAATTTAGTGCGAAAAAATCGTTCGGTAGGTTAACAGGTTATGCAAGTTATGTTTATTCGCGAACCATGAGAAAAAATAATAGCCAATTTAGCGAAGAGATTTTATGGAAAGGAAATTATTACTCATCAATCTACGATAAACCGCATGATTTTTCAATTACATCTACATATAATATTAGCAGACGTTGGAGAGTCTCCGGCAACTTTGTAATTATTTCAGGTCGTCCGGTTACATTGCCAGAAATTCAATACAAATTTGCTGGCGAAGAAGTAATTTATTATTCAGATAGAAATAAGTATCGGATGCCGTCGTACAATCGCCTTGATTTATCGATAACGTTCGACGAGAATTTGCGTAAAAAACGAATGTGGAAAGGGAGTTGGACATTCGCAATTTATAATGTTTACGCACGAAATAATCCATACTCAGTATATTATAAAAAATCTACTCCGGGCGAGAGCAATAATTATCAACGATATTCATTGTATAGATTGTCAGTAATAGGAGCCGCAGTACCATCATTAACCTATAATTTCAAATTCTAAATGCAGAAGTTAATAATATATTGCATCTTTTTGCTTGTGGCGTTTTCTTCGTGCGAGGATATTTACACGCCCGATGTTGAAGATCGCGAAGGTGTTATAGTTGCCAATGCCCGAATTGTAATAGGTAATGATAATAATTATATCGAGTTGTATAAATCTATTGGTTTTAACGAAACTTCTAATGAATATCCGGCCGTTTTAAATGCAATGGTTTATATAATAGATAGTAACGGAGACGAAGTTCAAGTTCATGAAACAGAAGATGGAATTTTTCCATTTCACATCCAGTTAGATTCAGAATTGGAGTATAAACTAAAAATTGAACACGATAATAATATTTATGAATCTACATTTGAACCTGTTCCAGACGTACCTGAAATTGACACTTTTTATGGAATCGAAGAATTAAAATTTCTGATTGAGGAAGGAGAAAATTCTGTTGATGATTTTAAAAATACAACAGGTTTGCAAACTTATTGCGATATTAACACACTTATAGAACCTCCATATTATAGGTTTAGTGCACGAAAAGTAATGCAGTATTATTATATTGAGTTTCCTAATACAGAATTCTCAATAACTCATTATATGTGGAATTCGTATTTCCCATCAGAAACTTTTAATATTGCTTCTCCTCCAGAATACACTACTGGTAAAAATATTGAAAAACACCCACTGTTCTTCGTTCCAAAAAGAGTTTTTTTAGGAGAAGATAATTACTTCCATGGCTGGATTTTAATAATACATCAATTCGCATTGTCGAAATCATCATATAATTTTTATAAAGATTTAAATAGTCAATTGAATTCAGATGGAAAGCTGTTTGATCCGTTGTATGTACAGGCGCGTAATAATTTGAAATGCACCAATAATCCGGAACAATTAATTTTAGGGAATTTTGAAATTTCAACATCAAAAGAATATCGTTTTTTTGTGAAATTTATTTCTGAAGACTTAGGTTATAAAATTGAACAGATATATGATTTCTACGATATACCTTTAACTGGAGATTCGCCTAATGTATATCCTAATTTTTGGCAACATTAAAAATTAATAGATATAAATGAATTGCAAAATCAAAATATTACTCCTTTTTATAATGGTATTTGTTTCCTTGCAAACCTATTCGCAAAACATTGAAAAGCAGGAGCAGTTAACTCTTTTTACCGATCGAGATTTTTGTATCTCAGGAGATACTCTTTGGTTTAAAGTTTGGTTGCCAAATTCAATGCAACAAAATGGCAATGTGGTTAGGGTTCAACTTTATGGTAAAAATAATAACCTTATTTCTAGTGTCATTAAAATGGCTAAAAATAGTTGGGCAGAAGGTTTTATTAATGTTCCAGATTCTTTGAGCACAGGGCAATATTTTGTAACCGCATTTATTAATTCACAACGAAATTTATCTGAAATACCAATAAAAAGTAAATCGTTATTGGTTTACAATCGTTTTGAGGAGCGTGTTTCTGAAATAGAAATTGTAAAGGCTGAAACTTTTGAAAATGATATTGTTGATAATGGAGGGATTAAGTTAGAAACCGATAAAGAAAAATACCAAATTAGAGATAAAGTAACTGTAAATTTTGATTTTGAAATAGATTTTAAGAATGTTATTGTAAAAGCTTCAATTGTTGATCCTCTTGCGAAAGAGGTTAGTAAGAATTATAAGTTTAATTTGAAAAGTTCAAATATCCTGATACCAGATTTTAAAGAGCAAAATGGGTTCTTGATAAGTGGTAGAGTTGTAGATGCCAACAGAAATCCACAACCTGGGGTTTTAGTAATTCTTTCAATTACTGATGAACCTCCTCATTTCGATTATTATCTTTCAGGGAAAGAGGGTGACTTCCATTTCTTTTTAAAAAATGCAGTAGGAAATACAGATATAGTTCTTCAAGCTATTTCAAATGGTAATAACGAATTTTTTATAGAGAAAGAGTTAAATTATCTTGAAATAAAAAGTGAGATTATATCGCAAACAAAAGTATTGAGTTATAATCAATCAGAATTTATTTCTTTACTAATTAAAGGTAATTTTATCGGCAAATTGTTTAACCCAATAAATTTGGAACAACCAGATTTTTTTGAAATGCCTGCCCGGTTTATAATGCCTTTTTACGGCTTGCCTTCATATAGAGTTCTTCCCAAAGAGTTTATTGAATTACCCGATTTTAATGAAATTTCAAAGGAGCTATTAAAGGGTGTTCAATATAGAAACAGAAATGGCAACATAACAATTCGAATGGTGAATGATAGTGAAAATAGTTTTTTTTATACCGAACCTTTGCGTTTGCTTAACGGAATTCCAATATTCAAAAACAGTTTATTTTCTAATTTAAAATCGGAAGATATTAGTTATATCGATATAACTCGAAAAGAACGAATATTTGGCGATTTAAGTTTTAAAGGGATTTTGGCTGTTTCGTTATTCGACAAATCGAATAGTTGGATGGCAGAACAAGCTAATATTTTTCAGTTTAATATTAATTGTCTTCAACCCGATAACGATACGGAGTATTCATTGAGACATGAGACGGATATAAATACACCTGATCTAAGGCAAATTTATTGTTGGAAAGTTTTGGAAAAAGATTCTATAAATGAAATTGAATTTTTTCTCTCTGATTTAAAAGGAGAGGTTGAAATTTCGCTTGAAGGAATAACTACAAATGACGTAGTTTTTAGAGTCACAAAAACGATAGTAGTAGAATGAAATAAGTATGGCAATTTATGCCACATAGTAAAATGTTTACAAGGGAAATCTCCGTCAGCTGACGGAATGCCTTTTAAAAACAAACAATTATAAACTCATGAAAATAAAAATAAAACATTTATCATTTCTGTTTGCTATTTTGTTCTCTGTGTGTACGGATGGACAAAATACTAGTTTTTACTTTGG
>DAOVTY010000022.1 GCA_030632865.1 Bacteroidota bacterium | reverse complement strand
TGTTGGGCTTTAAAATAAAAATTAATTGTAACTGAAAAACAGGATTATGAATAGACGTAATTTTTTAAGTACTACTGCTTTAACAGGTGTTGGGCTAACATTCAATTCTTTTGGTGTTAATGCAGCTAATAAAAAAGTAAAAAATATTAGGGGTACTTTTTCAACAGATAAAAATAGAATTTCGATTTACACAAATGTGCCAATTACAAAAACTCGAATTTTTCATATTACCGATACTCATCTTTCTCTCGATGATGAAAGGGGAGTTCCTTTTCAGAAGTATAGTAAACGAATGGCCGGTGCGTACAAAATAAATACCCATTTCCAGACAGGAGAGGAGCAAACAACAAAAGAGAGTTTTGAGCAGACATTAAATTTGGCCAGAGAACAAAAAGCTGATTTTCTGGCTTTAACAGGAGATACTTTTAGCTTTCCATCGGAAGCTGCCATAGATTGGGTTTTTCAGAAATTAACTGATACAGGAATTCCGTTTGCTTATGTTGCTGGTAATCACGATTGGCATTACGAAGGAATGCCCGGAAGTTCGGAGCAACTTAGGGAAACATGGGCAAATAAGCGGTTGCATAAATTGTATCAAGGTAATAATGCCCTGTTTGCTAATTACGATTTAAACGGAATTCGTTTTGTTTGTATCGACAATTCTACTTACGAAATTTTGCCCGAGCAGCTCGAATTTTTTAAGTCTCAGGTAAAAAGTGACATTCCAATAGTTTTATTGATGCATATTCCTCTTTATATGGAGGGGCGTAGCGTTGGGTTTGGTTGTGCTCACCCAGAGTGGGGTGCTAAATCTGATAATAATTTTGAGATTGAAAGGCGCGAAAAATGGCGTGCAAGTGGCCATACAAAAGTTACAATGGATTTTTACGATGAGGTTTTTAACGCCAATAATCTTTTGACGATTCTTACCGGACATACTCACCGCCCATCGCTGGATATAAAAAATGGTATTCCGCAAATAGTTTCAGGTGCAAATGCAATGGGTTTTTTCACAGACATCAGGGTAGAAGAAATGTCATAGAAAAAACTATTTCCAAATCTTGTTTTTATCTAAAGCTGCCTGATATTTTGAGGCATTTCGATTGTGTTGAGATAATGTTTTTGCAAAATTATGATACCCCGAAAAATCTTCCTTAGCACACATGTATAAATAGCTATGAGTTTCGTAATTTAATACAGCATCAATAGCCGATATTTCAGGAAACATAATTGGTCCGGGAGGCAATCCTCCATATTTATACGTGTTGTATGGCGAATCTATTTCGAGGTGTTTTTTTAAAACCCGTTTTATTGAATAATCGCCAACAGCATATTTAATCGTAGGGTCGGCTTGTAAAGGAATTGAATATTTTAACCTGTTAATATAGAGTCCTGCAACCCGTTTTAACTCGTCAGTTTTTAATATTTCAGACTGTACAATAGAAGCCAGAATAATTACTTCATTGGGAGAGAGGTTTAGCACTTTAGCTTTTGTTTTGCGTGTGTCAGTCCAAAAATTATCATATTCGGTTTTCATTCTTTTTGCAAACTCATCTGCCGAAGTTGTCCAGTAAAATTCGTAGGTATTTGGAATAAACATTACTCTGAAATTTTCAACATTAAACCCAAAATCGTCTATCTTCTTTTTATCAGAAAACAGGTTTAATATCGAAGCTGAGTCGGCTTGAATATATTTACTTATTTTTCCGGCAAGGTCTTCTTTAAAACGAACATTATTAAAAGTTACATCGATAGGCTCTTGAATTCCTGCTCGCAACATATTAACAACCTCATTGGTATTCTTACCTTTCTCAAAAAGATATCGGCCAGGTTTAATAGCTGTTTTATAATTTTTCTTTTTCGCAATCCACTCAAAAGCCTTCTCGGTTATTAGTACGTCATTAATATGCAGGCTATCCGAAATCTGTTTAAAAGTTGTGTTCTCAGAAATATAAAGGATGTAATTAGTTTTTATATTTTCTTGGAAAACATACTGATAGAGTTGATATGCACGAATTCCGATTACAATGAATGCGAGTGCAACAAATAGGATTATAAATTTACCGATTTTGGGAAAAATCATTATTTGACTTTTTGGTTCGATTGTCATTCTAAATTATTTTAAGGCAAAAATAGTGGTTATTTGTTAACCGGAAAATAACCTTTGTTCAAATTTAAATACTTTGATGTTAATTTCGTATTTCGTTATCTGTAAAATTAATTATTTTTGTACTCGATAAAAGTAAAATTAAAAGTAAAACTATGCAACAAGTTAATCTTGCAGACGATATTTATTATCTCGGAGTAAACGATCGCCGAACTCAATTGTTTGAAAATATTTGGCCAATTCCTCATGGTATTTCATATAGCTCGTATTTAATAGTTGATGAAAAAATTGCGCTTGTAGATACTATTGAGCGTTCGTTTGTAGATGAATATATTGATAAAATTGAAGATATTATTGGAGATCGTCAGGTAGATTATCTTATAATAAATCATATGGAACCAGACCATTCTGGAGCATTAAAAGCTATCATTAATAAGTATCCGGATATTATTTTGGTAGGTAACAAAAAAACATTTGGGTTTGTAGAGATGTATTACGTCTCTCCAAAAAATATTTTAATGGTTCACGATAATCATAAATTGGAACTGGGAAAACATACTCTACAATTTCAAATGATTCCGATGGTTCATTGGCCGGAAACTATGGTAACTTTTGAAGAGACAAATAAAATCCTTTTCTCGGGAGATGCCTTTGGAAGCTATGGAACATTGGATGGTGGTATTTTTGACGATGAGATAAATCTTGATTTTTATGAAGTTGAAGTGATGAGGTATTTTACCAATATTGTTGGAAAATATTGTCCACATACTCAGCGTGCAATAAAAAAACTGGCTCCGTTAGATATTAAAATGATTGCTGCAACGCATGGTCCTATCTGGCGCACCGATCTCGATTGGATTTTAACGCGCTATAATAAATGGAGTTCGTATGATTTAGACCGTGGAGTTGGTATTGTTTATGGCTCGATGTATGGACATACAAAAAATATGGCAGAGGTAATTGCACGCAGAATTGCCGAGCGTGGAATAAAAAATATTCGTGTTTACGATGCTTCAAAAACACACTCATCATACATTATAAACGATATTTTTAAATACAAGGGTTTTATTGTGGGAAGTGCGGCATATAATAATTCGCTTTTCCCAAATGTTGAAACTTTGCTTTCTACCATCGAACACATGGCACCAAAAAACCACTTGCTTGGTATTTTTGGTAATTACTCGTGGAATGGTGGTGGCGTAAAAAACCTCAAAACTTTTGCTGAAAAAATTAAGTGGGAAATGGTTTACGAACCCATAGAGGAGAAGGGGGCATTAAAAGCAAATACTCAAAATGAGCTTCTAAAATTAGCCGATGCAATGGCTGATAAATTATTGGAGCTACCAATACCGGAATAATAATTATAATATTTTATAATCACTGATATTCATAAAAAACAATTAACCGCATGGACTTTTCAAGACGAAAATTTTTAGTTAAATCGGCTGCTGGAGCAACCGCTCTGGCAAGTATTCCTGCAATTGTATCATCGTGTATGTCGCCAAATAGTGATGAATCAAAAGAGAAATATTCAATTTTTGAAAAAGGAAATACGATACTTTTTCAAGGCGACTCGATTACTGATGCAGGTCGTGAAATGGAGAAAGAACTTCCAAATAATTCTGGGTCATTCGGTCATGGTTATGCATTTTTAGCAGCATCGTCGTTATTGAATGCACTGCCCGAAAAAGAACTTACAATTTATAATCGTGGAATTAGTGGTAACAAAGTTTATCAACTTGCAGATCGTTGGCAGAAAGATTGCATTGATTTGAAACCTGATGTACTAAGTATTTTAATTGGAATAAATGACTATTGGCATTTCCGAAATGGCAAGTACGATGGTACCGTAGAAATTTACGAAAATGATTTCAGAAAATTATTGAAAGAGACAAAGGCAGAATTTCCCAATGTAAAATTAGTAGTTTGCCAGCCATTTGCAGTAACAAATACTAGGGCAGTTGACGAAACATGGGAGGAACCGGTTAAAACTTTTCAAGATGCAGCAAAAAGAATTGCTGATGAATTTGATGCAATTTGGGTTCCATTTCAAGAGGTTTTTGATGAGGCTGTAAAACATGCGCCAGCAACATATTGGACTGGCGATGGAGTACATCCTGCAATGCCAGGGGCACAATTAATGGCGGAGGCGTGGCTGAGAGCGGTAGAATAGATTACTGAAAAACAAGATATCTATCGTAAATTTTATTTCCCAAATAATATAAAAGTATTGCAGAAAATACTCCTGCAAAAACATCGACAGCGTAATGCGCTTTTATATAAACAGTAGAAAAGCATATTAATATAGCCAGTGGTAATATTACTTTAAAAAACATTCTGCTTATTTTGGATGAAGCAAATAAAATAATCCAGCTTAGGCCAACATGAGAGCTGGGAAATGCACCCGTTGGTTTTTCTCCGGCATCCTGAATGAATTTCACTATTTTCCCAAATATGCCTTGATGAGCTATTTCTGCTTGTTGTTCAGGAAAATAAAATTGAGGCCCTACTACCGGAAAAATCGCAAAAACTAAATAGTAAGTATAAAACGAAAATATGATTATAAAAAAGAGTCTTTCAAATTCGTCTCTCTTTTTAAAGTACACTATTAATGGAATAATAATAATTATTAAATAGTACGAAAAATAGGAAAAAAACATCAGCTCGTTAAACCAAAAGCTATCAAATTTAAAACTAAATAGTAACGAAGGCTGAAACCCGAAAATCGATTGTTCTAACTGAATAAAAATACCATCTAAATCGGCAAAAAATATATTATTGTAATATCCGGTTTCTCCGTAAAAATATGCTGTAAATAGTAGTGGATAAAATTGTTTTAAAATTGAAATGATTTTATTTTTATAGAGTGAGTCGAGTTTTACAAGCGTAAAAATAATTGTAAAGGCTATAATTCGGGCAGCAATTAAAGTAGAAAAATATTCTGTTTTAAATTCTCCTAATATTATAACTAATCCTGTTAAAAAAAGGAAAATCAGAATTATTAAATCTGTTAGATTAATTTTTCTTATCATCAAATTGCTTTAAAACTAAAAAAAGTGTCCGTTTTCGAACACTTTTTTTAGTTATCTATTTATTCAAAAGTAACAGGTTTCCTTTTTATCCAGTTTCCACGTGTAAAATCTGGGAAATACTGTGGTGCGCTTCCTTGTGCAATAGATGCTTCAGAAAGTGGTGTAACCGAACTCCATGCAGCAGCATCGTAAACATCCATTACTGGTTGACGCTGTTCTTTAACCGAGTTAATAAATTCACGTGTAACAAAGTAATCAATTCCTCCATGTCCTGAGCTCTCCGCAATTTTTCCATACTTTTTCCACAGCGGATGATCATATTTGTCTTGCCATTTCTGAAAATCATCCCAATCATGATCTTTACTTTTACCCTCGATGTGAATGCGACGATTATCCAAATCAAAATCAGTTACTCCATCGGTTCCTGCAACATGAAAGTTAAGAGAGTAGGGGCGTGGTAAATTAGTATCGTGCGTTACAATTATGGTTTCGCCATTAGTTGTTTTAATAACAGATGTAATTATATCGCCTTGTTTCCATGGTAGTTTTGCATGTGGATGATCTTCACCACCTTGCTCTTGAATATAGTCTTTTAAACCTACTGCTTTTGTTGCTGTTGAAGTAAGATACAAAAATCGGTTTCCCCGGTTAATATCCAGCATTGCTGCAATTGGGCCTAATCCGTGTGTTGGGTAAACATCGGCATTTCGTTTTAACGAATGCTGTGTTCTCCAGCGAGCTTCTCCTTTTGCACCTTCGCCAAATTTAAGGTCTCCGTTAAATTTTACATTTAGTAAATTATGGCGATAACCACAGCGAGCATGAACAACTTCTCCAAAAATACCCTGTTTTACCATGTTCATCACCGCCATCACATCCCGACGATAATTTACATTTTCAAGAATCATACAAGGCATTCCTGTTTCTTCCGATGTATTTACCAAATCCCAACACTCTTCCATTGTATTTGCAGCCGATACTTCTACTGCCACATATTTCCCTGCTTTCATAGTTGCCACTGCCATTTTTGTGTGCCACAACCATGGTGTTGCAATTAATACCCCATCGATATCATCTCGTTTTAACATTTCTAAATAGGCATTTTCGCTGTTGGAATAAACTTCTGCTTCTGGGTGTCCCTGCTCTTTTAGAATTTTTTGAGTTGCTTTAACTGCGTTAGGATCAATGTCGCAAAATGCAGTAATTTTTACACCTTCAGTCATTGCTGCTCTTTTTAAATGTCCTCTTCCTCTACCACCGCACCCTATAAATGCAATGTTTACTTCATCTTTTTTTTGTTTCATTTCAGAAACTGTAGCATTGGAGATTTGTGGAGCAATAAAAGCTGCGGCTCCTGCGGCAGTTGCTGTTTTCAGGAAAGCTCTCCTGTTGGTAGTTGTCATATTATTTGTGCTTTAAATATTAGTTGAACAACAAATGTAAAAAAAATGAAGGAAATATGGAGTAGAATTATTATTGAAAATATGTGGAAACTCTATTTTATGGAAATAAAAAAAAGTGCTTTGAAACTCAAAGCACTCTATTTTAAAATCTATTTTTTTTGATATTAAGCTAGCATCTTTTTTACCTGATCGTAAACATTTTTTGCTGTGAATCCAAATTTCTCATCCAAAACAGTATATGGCGCCGAGTATCCAAAAGATTCCATTCCCCATACTTTACCATTTTCGCCAACCAAACCCTCAAGGTTTACCGGTAATCCGGCAGTCATGCCAAAACGAGGAACTCCAGTTGGAAGCACACTTGCCTGATATTCTTTTGTTTGGTTTCTGAAAACACCTTCAGAAGGAACAGAAACTATTTGTATTTTAAGATTATCTTTTTCTTCTAAAAGTGCAGCTCCTTCAACTAAAGTTGCAACTTCAGATCCACTTGCTAGTAGAACAACATCTGGTGTGCCATCACATTCCTGAACTATGTAAGCACCTTTTTCTGCCCTAAGTGCAGCTGCATAAACGTCGCCTTCAACTGGTAAGTTTGTGATGTTTTGGCGCGATAAAATAAGTGCTGACGGTGTAGTAGTATTTTCCAATGCCATTTTCCATGCAACTGTAGTTTCGTTTGCATCAGCAGGACGAAGAACTAAAGCACTGTTTTCTCCTTTATGGTTTTTCAATTTCTCCATTAAGCGTATTTGTGCTTCTTGCTCAACAGGTTGGTGAGTTGGCCCGTCTTCTCCAACACGAAATGCATCGTGGGTCCAAATATATTTAACCGGAAGTCCCATTAATGCAGACATTCGCATTGCAGGTTTCATATAATCGGAGAATACAAAGAATGTAGCACAAGCGGGAATAACTCCACCATGGAGTGCCATTCCGTTTGCCATGCAAGCCATTGTAAGTTCGCTTACTCCTGCTTGTAAAAATGCACCGCTAAAATCACCTTTTGTAAAAGCAGTAGTTTTCTTTAAAAATCCATCTGTTTTATCCGAATTAGAAAGATCGGCAGAAGCAACAATCATATTCTCAATATTTTCTGCAAATGCTGCTAAAACTGTTGCAGAAGCTCCTCTGGTTGCATTATTTTCTTTTTGCTGGATTGAGGAGAAATCAAATTCAGGGCTCTCTTTTGAAAAGAACTTCTCTAATTTTTTTGCTAATTCAGAATTTGCAGATTCCCATTTTGCTTGCTCAGATTTTTTAACAACGGCAGCAGCAATAAGTTTTGCTTCGCGTTTTGCATACAGCTCTTTTACATCATCAAAAATTTGGAATGGATTTTCTGCATCGCCACCTAAATTTGTAACAGATTTTGCAAAAGAAGCACCGGCATTTGTTAATGGCATTCCGTGAGTTTCGCACATGCCTTCGTAACTTTCACCTGCATCGGTAACTGCACCTTTACCCATTATTGTTTTACCAATAATCAAGGTTGGTTTTTCTGTTTCAGCATTTGCATTTTGTAGAGCTTCTCTAATTTGGTCGGAGTTGTTGCCTTCAATGGTTACAACTTTCCATCCCCATGCTTCATATTTTTTCGCAGTATCTTCTTTTGTAACATCTTTGGTTGATGTAGATAGCTGAATATCATTCGAGTCGTAAAACATTATCAGGTTACTCAATCCTAGAAAACCTGCAATTCGCCCGGCACCTTGCGAAATCTCTTCCTGTACACCGCCGTCAGAAATAAAAGTGTAAATTTTATGTTCCATCCAATTGCCAAAACGCTCAACTAAAAAGCGTTCTGCAACTGCTGCTCCAATTGCAATAGTATGACCTTGACCCAGTGGTCCTGATGTATTTTCAACACCACGTTTAATATCAACTTCAGGGTGACCAGGTGTTACACTTCCCCACTGGCGAAAATTTGCCAAATCGTCCATGCTGTATTTTCCTGCCAACGAAAGTACCCCGTATAACATTGGAGACATGTGTCCTGGATCTAGGAAAAATCTATCTCGGTTTATCCAGCCCATATCAGATGGGTCGTAGTTAAGAAACTCTGAATACAAAATGTTTATAAAATCTGCACCGCCCATTGCACCTCCAGGATGACCAGACTTAGCTTTTTCTACCATAGATGCAGCCAGAATACGAATATTATCAGCTGCTTTGGTTTCAATACTTTTACTCATTATTTTTTTTGTTGAATTGATACTTAATATTTTTTGCCTTTAATCAACTTCAGTTATGCCTGAATAATTCTTACCATAAAAATTCCGTTGATTGCCATTAATTTTTCTTTAATTGACTCATCAATAGCTTGCGAGTCAACATCGATAATATTATATGCTATTTCGCCTCGTTTTTTATTCAGCATATTATCTATATTTATTCCTTCGGCCGCCAAAACAGTTGAAATCTGGCTAACCATATTCGGAACATTTCTATTGGCAATTAAAATACGAGCTTCATTATGTAGTTCCATTATTGCCTCTGGAAAATTTACTGAGTTTTTTATATTACCATAATCTAGATAATCTTTAACTTGATTAACAGCCATAATTGCGCAGTTGGTTTCCGACTCTTTTGTTGAAGCTCCAAGGTGAGGAATAGAAATGACTCCATCCATTTTTAGCTCTTCTTCATTTGGAAAGTCGGTTATATATTTTGCAACCTTACCAGAAGCAATGGCAATTTTTAAATCAGCAACGTCAATCAATCCGCCTCTTGCAAAATTAAGAATGCGAACATCATCTTTCATCATTGCAAATTTTTCCTTATTTATGTAACCTTTTGTTTCAGGAGTTAGCGGAATATTTACTGTTACATAGTCGGCTTGAGAAAGTAGTGGCTCTATACCTTCAACCCATGTTACTTCGCGACTTAATTTTAAAGCATGTTTTACCGAAATATATGGGTCGTATCCAATTACATTCATTCCCATTGCTTTTGCAGCATTGGCAACTAACACTCCAATTGCACCCAAACCAATTACAGCAAGAGTTTTTCCTTTAATTTCCTGACCTGCAAAATCCTTCTTGCCTTTTTCAACTAACGATGATACTTGATCGCCCTTGCCTATTAATGTTTTTGCCCAAATTACAGATTCCACAATATCGCGCGATGCAAGCATCAATCCTGCAATTACTAACTCTTTAACACCATTTGCATTTGCACCAGGTGTATTAAAAACTACAATCCCCTCGTTGGTGCATTTTTCGAGTGGAATATTATTAACTCCCGCGCCGGCACGAGCAATTGCCTTTAGCGAAGAAGGAAACTCCATATCGTGCATTTTAAAACTGCGCAAAACAATTGCATCTGCATTTAATTGTTCATCTGCGATTTTGTAATTAGCTGATGGAAAAAGACTTAGTCCGTCGGAGTCAATTTTGTTTAAAGTTTGAATCTTAAACATCTGGATTATTTTTCAAGGTTGATTTTGATAGATTTTACTTATGACAAATATCATTATTTTAATTCTAAAATGAGGATACTTAATGCAATTGTTATCAATATGAAATTAACATTAATAGGAATTGTTTCTAAATTTTAGAATTAAATTATTAGGAAGTGCACGTATATAAAAAAAGAAAAGCCGGATTCTTGCGAATCCGACTTAACAACTTTCAACTACTAACCGATTTTATAACCCAAAATTTTTAATAAATAGCTACTCACTATTTATTCTGATTTGTCTGGTACAAAGAAAATAAGAGTTATAAATATTGAATGTAATGAATGTCACACAAGACCTGAAAAATCGATAAAATTTCGTGAAAGTTTAATTTTATTATTTTGCTCAAGTTTTTTTAAGAGTCGAGAAATAACTTCGCGAGATGAGTTTAATTGCAAGGCTAATTCTTGGTGAGTTCCGGTATAAGTTGTTAAACCAAAATTTTTATTTCTGTCTGTGAAATATTTTACCAAACGTTCATCAAGTTTCATAAATGCTATCGAATCAACAGTCTCAATTAGTGTGCGGAACCTAGTCTGAAAAGTTCTCATAATAAACTGTTTCCAGGTTGGATATTTGGTAATCCAAATATCAAGTACTTCAACAGGTAATAGAATAACTTGGGTCTGTTCTTCTGCAACAGCATTAATATTACTTGCAACCTGTGTCATGCAACATGTTAACGACATTGCACAAACTTCATTTTTGTTTAAATAATAGAGAAGTAACTCATTCCCATCGTCATTGGTTCTCGAAACTCTGATAAGCCCTTTCATAACCATCGGAAAACTTGAAATAAACTGACCTTCGCGTATTATTATTTCGTTAGCTGCAAATTTTTTTTTAACTCCAATTTCCAGAATTTCATCTTGAAGTTCTTTTTCAAAAAAGTGATATGTTGTTCTAAAATCTTTCACAAAAATAAAATTATCGAACAAAATTAGTGATGCAAAGCAACTATCCAAATAATTCTCTAAATAACTTAAAATCCAGAGAGTTAGTTTTTTTATAGTCAGTATGTTGTAGTTGTGATTATTTAGAATCGCATTTAGCAATTTTTATTTAGATTAAATTAAAATAATAATAATTACTTTTGTATTTAATTATTAAAATTAGATGCTATGATGAGGAGATATTTTATTTTGTTATTTGTAATTTTAAGTGTAAACATTGTTTATGGGCAGGAGGTAACTAAAAATACAGCAGATAAATTAATGTCTAATACAAATTCAAAAGTTCAGATTGGGGGATATGCACAAATCGATTATAATCAACCTGTTAATGCAGGAGAATTTAGTAATGGAAATTTGGATGTCCATCGTTTGGTATTATTGTTTGGATACCGTTTTAGCGAGCGTGCCAATTTTGTTACAGAAATTGAAGTTGAACATGTAAAAGAGATTTTTGTTGAGCAGGCATTTTTGAATTATAAAATATTGCCATGGCTTGATTTTAGAGGAGGATTGATGTTGGTTCCAATGGGAATTATAAACGAATATCACGAACCTCCAACTTTTAACGGTGTTGAACGTCCGAATTTAGATAGTAAAGTTGTTCCTACAACATGGAGAGAAATTGGGGCAGGTTTTACTGGCAGATTTGATAATGCCTCTTTAAAATATCAGTTATATATAATGAATGGGTTTGTTGGGTACAATGATGAAGCAACTTTTCGTGGTACTGATGGATTGAGAAAAGGACGACAAAAAGGAGCGGAATCTATTATGAGTTCTCCAACTTTATCTACAAAAATTGATTACTATGGAATAACAGGCTTAAAACTTGGATTAAGTACTTATAATGGTAAATCGCAATCTTCTTTGTACGATGGAATAGAGAAGGGTGATGACACTGCAATAAGTTCTGCTGACTCTTCCGTAGTAGGGATATCGATGGTTGGTTTCGATGCTCGATATGTAATTGGCGGATTTGAAGCAAGAGGACAAATGAATGTTACAAATCTTAAAAATACTGACCAGTATAATGACTTTACAGGTAAAGATTTAGGAAGTCAATTATTTGGATGGTATGCAGAAGTTGGATATAATTTGCTGCACTCTACAGAAACTGAACAAAAATTGATTCCATTTATTCGTTACGAAATATATAATACTCATGCAAAAACTGAGGGAGCTTTGGAAATAAATGATGCTTTTGATCGTAAAGATGTTACTGTGGGGGCAGGTTGGTGGGTAAGCTCTGGTGCTGTTTTAAAAATGGACTATCAGTTTTTAAGCTCTGCTACAGGAAGTACTTCTGGTATGTTTAATATGGGAATTGGTATATGGTTCTAGAAAAAATGTAAATGAAAACTGTAATTATTTTTTTAATATTATTTTCTATTGCTGAATGTAGTTTAGCTGCTGATTTTTATACAAAGAAGCAAGCTTTGAAAATAGTGATAAATACGTTAAAGGATAAAGAGGTTGAATTGGTTGAAAGTATTGACGTAACTGATCTTTTAGGAAAATTAACTCCAGTTGTAATCTATCGGTTTAGAAGAGTTAAAGGTGTTGATTTTTATGCTGTTTTTACACAAACAATGGGTAGATATGAAATGTTTGATTACCTAGTTATTACAAATATGAAGTTTGTAATTGAAAAGATTAAGGTTACAAAATACAGATCGGAACATGGAGGTGAAATTGGATCTAAAAAATGGTTAGAACAATTTTATGGCTATTCGTCGGGTGAGTTACGTTATAAAAAGGAAATTTCAGCACTTTCGGGAGCTACTATCTCTGCAAATTCAATTGTGAAAGACATCCCTAAAGTGCTGAAAATTTTATATAATAGTTGTAATTAATTGTTTCTACTATTTAATTTTTTCACCTGTAATTGGCGCATCTCCTCCATTTGATGAACCTGTGCCTTTAAATTTTTCTCCATCTACTTTTAGAGATATTGTAATGAGATCATATTCAGGTGTAAACTCAAAATATAAAATATTTTCTTCTTTAATTTCAACTTTCGAAAAAGCAAAAGTGTAACCTTCTTCAGTAATTATCTCGCCGGCAAGTTTTCCTTCTTTCTCTGTAAAACTAAATACTCCTTTCATTTCGCCTTCATCCATTACTACGGTATAATTCCACTTGCCAATAATTTGTTTGGGCTTAATTTTTGCAAAAACTTGAGTAGAGATTAATACAATAAAAAGGATCGATAGAATTTTTTTCATGGTTATTGATTTATTAAAGTTAATATGCTTTAAATATACCAATAAAAATAAAACCACATTAAGAACATCTCTTAACGTGGTTTTATTATATACTTGAGAATTACTATTAAAACATATCTCTCATTTTAGCAAAAAATGATTTTTCTGAAGCCGATGGTCCTCCTTGAAAACCTGGTGAATCTTGAAGTTTTTCTAATGCTTTTTTCTCTTCGCTGCTAAGTTTCTGAGGAATCCAAACATGAACTCGTACTAATAAATCTCCTCGGCCATATCCATTTACGTCCGGAATTCCTTTCCCTCGTAAACGCAATACTTTTTCAGGTTGTGTTCCTGCGTCTATTTTAACTTTCACCTTACCTTCAACTGTTGTAATTTCAGCAGTTTTACCTAAAGTAATTTCAGTAAATGAAAGGAATAGATTGAAAATTAAATTATTACCATCGCGAACTAATTCAGGGTGTTTTTCTTCGGTTATAACTACCAATAAATCACCGTTTATGCCACCTCGTCGCCCAGTGTTTCCTTTGTTAGAAACATTAAGTTGCATGCCATCGCCAACTCCAGCCGGTATGTTTATGCTAATTATCTCCTCGTCGCGTATAACACCTTCTCCGGCACAATGGTTACATTTGTCGGTTATCATTTTTCCGTCGCCCTGGCAAGTTGGACATACCGAAGCGGTTTGCATTTGTCCGAGCAGCGTATTCTGAATTCGAGTAACCTGTCCTGTTCCCCGGCAAGTTCCGCAAGTTGAATGTGCCGAACTATCTTTTGCACCTGTTCCGCTACAATGTTGACAGGCAACGTATTTTTTTACTTTAATTTTTTTCTCAACACCGTTTACAATTTCTTCTAGGTTAAGTTTTACTTTTACACGTAAGTCGGAACCACGGCTAACACGGCGTCCTCCACGACTTCGACCGCCTCCACCAAATCCGCCGAATCCACCAAAGTGCCCTCCGAAGATATCTCCAAATGATGAGAAAATATCTTCAATATCAGAAAATCCACCACCGAATCCTCCGCCACCTGCAGCTCCTCCCATTCCAGCGTGTCCGAATTGGTCGTAACGCTGTTTTTTCTCCGTGCTGCTTAAAACTTCGTATGCTTCAGCGGCTTCTTTAAATTTATCTTCAGAGGATTTATCACCCGGATTTTTGTCGGGATGAAACTTAATGGCTTTTTTGCGATAAGCTTTTTTTATCTCTTCGGGAGTGGCATTTTTGCCAACTTCTAAAACTTCGTAATAATCTCTTTTTGACATTTTTAGAATTACTTTTATTCTCCGATTACAACTTGTGCAAATCTTATTACCTTCTCATTCAGTAAATATCCTTTTTGGATAACATCAACAACTTTACCTTTTAGCTTCTTTTTAGGAGCAGGTATTTTTGTTAGTGCTTCGTGTAAATCAACATCAAAATCTTGATGTAAACACTCAATCTCTTTTACATTATTTTGTTTCAGAAATTCTTCAAATTTAATGTAAATAAGGCTTGTGCCTTGTTTTCCTGCATCATCGTCCGAAATATCTTTTAACGAGTCTAAAGCCCGTTCAAAATCATCGATAACCGGAAGTATTTTTACTAAAACTGATTCGCCGCCAGATTTAATCAATTCAACTTTTTCCATCATTGTTCTACGACGAAAATTATCGAACTCGGCCTGTAAACGTAAATGTTTATCTTGTAAATCATGAAGCTTTTCTTTTAGCTCTTCAATTTTGGCTTCACGTTTATCTTTTTTAGACTTTTTCTTTTTCCCGGTATTCTCCTCTTCAGATATTTCTTTATCAGAACTTTTAGTTTCTTCGGAGTTTGGAGTATTAATTTTTACATCTTCTGCGTTTTCATCCGCATCCAAATTTATTTTCTCTTCTGCCATTTTTATACAATTTGATATTCAAACAAGTTAAATTGCCTGAGTATATGAATTTAAAATTCGAATATTTGTGATATCAATAATTTTGCCATGCAAATATAAACGACAAATTGGCACTTAACTCAATTGTTAAGTGCCAATTTGTATAATTTAGAAATATCTTAAAAGTGCAGAATAAATACTAAAATATTTAATTCCTTACTTTCTACTTACTACTAATTACTTTCTACTTTTTACTTAGCATATTTTTTAAGTGCAGCTTCTAATGCCGGACCTCTCAATTGTTTTCCAACAATTATACCATCGCCATCAATTAAAAAGTTTGCCGGAATACTACGCACACCATAAATTGCAGCGTGTTTCGAACTCCACCCTTTAAGATCGGAAATGTGGTATGGCCATGCAAGTTTATCATCAGCAATAGCTTTTTTCCATGCAGCTTGTGTTTTATCTAACGAAGCACCGAATATTGTAAAACCATCGCCATTTGTAAATTTTGTGTTTTTATATGTGTTGTAAGCTTTAACAACTGTTGGGTTTTCTCTGCGACAAGGACCACACCATGCAGCCCAAAAGTCTAATAACACTAATTTGCCATTTGTGTCAGAAAGTTTTATCTGTTTCCCATCTGGCGAAGTTCCAATAAGTTCAGGTGCTTTATTCCCAATGTTAATACCTATTTTTTGTTGTGCGAATGAAATGCCTGTTCCTAGAAATAAAATTGCAATTAATAAAACTAATTTTTTCATAATAAAATTCATTTGTTTTTTCTGTTCAAATATAAAAATTGTAATAATATAACAACCAACAAGTGTCTATATTGTTTATAGATGCTTGTTATTCAAAATTGATTTAACTTTATAATCGTGTAATTTTTGCACCCAACTGATTTAATCTACCATCAATATTTTCGTATCCACGGTCTATTTGTTCGATGTTATCTATTGTGCTTTTGCCTTTTGCCGACATTGCAGCTATTAGTAGTGCAATTCCGGCACGAATATCAGGTGATGTCATTTTTGTTCCTCGCAAGCAATTCTCGCGATTTAACCCAATAACTGTTGCACGATGAGGATCGCATAAAATAATTTGAGCTCCCATATCGATTAATTTATCGACAAAAAACAGTCGGCTCTCAAACATTTTTTGATGAATTAAAACAGTGCCTTTTGCTTGTGTTGCAACCACTAATAAAACACTTAAAAGGTCGGGAGTTAATCCTGGCCAAGGTGCGTCTGCAATGGTCATTATCGATCCGTCAATGTACGATTCAATTTCGTAGTGGTCGGTATTTTTTATAATAAGGTCGTCGCCATTTTGCTCAACATTAATTCCGAGCTGTCTAAAAGTGGTCGGTATAATTCCCAGATGTTCAATGCCAACATTTTTTATCGAAATTTCAGAAGCTGTCATTGCAGCGAGACCAATAAAACTGCCAACTTCTATCATGTCAGGTAAAATACGGTGAGTACATCCTGTTAATGAAGTTACTCCATTGATGGTTAAAAGATTGGAGCCAATTCCTTTAATTTTAGCACCCATAGAAACCAGCATTTTACAAAGTTGCTGTAAATATGGTTCGCATGCAGCATTATATATTGTAGTTGTTCCTTCGGCAAGAACTGCTGCCATAACAATATTTGCAGTTCCGGTAACCGATGCTTCGTCGAGCAATATATATTTGCCTTTTAATTTTTTTGCGGATATCGAGTACCAATGTTTCTCTTGATTATAATTGAATGTTGCGCCCAGTTTTTGCAACCCAATAAAGTGTGTATCTACTTTTCTCCTTCCAATTTTATCTCCTCCGGGCTGTGGAATAAATGCTTTGCCGAAACGTGCAAGCAGAGGTCCAATAACCATTATAGAACCACGTAAACTGCTGGACTGCTTTGCATACGAGGGACTCTTTAAAAAGTCGATATTAATATTTTTTGCGTTAAAGCGGTAATTGCCTTTTTTAATTTTTTCTACTTCAACACCTAACTCTTTTACTATGTCAATCAGTTTTAAAACATCGCTTATTTCAGGAATATTTTTTATTTGTATATCTCTATCTGTTAGTAGTGTAGCACAGATAATTTGAAGAGCCTCATTTTTTGCTCCTTGTGGAATTATGTCGCCAGATAGTTTTAATCCACCCTCAATTACGAAAGTTGACATTTTAAAAAGTTAAAAGGGTTAATATCTTCTGTGAGATTTATGAGATTTATTTTGTACAGGTTTCTTCTTTTTAGGTTTCGAAAGAAGTAGTTTAGTTTCTGTTAGCTTCATATCTTTTTTAATATCAAGCCTGCCTTTTGAAAGTTCTGTAAGATCACCAATAATTTTCTCATCTTCAACAGCATCTTTATTCCAAGCCAGATACGATTTTTTCATGTGGTTTGCCAACAACTCAATCATCGCCTCTTTTTCGTCCCCCTCTAATTTTGTGGCTTCTTCAATTAACATTTCCATTGTTCTGCCATAATGCTTGTACTTAATCCTATGTTGATTATATGGTACAATATCCGGTTTTTCAGTAAGAATATCGGGCGACGGCGGATCGTAGGGATAATCTATGTCCAGTTTGAAATCGCTCATTATTGCCAAATGATCCCAGAGTTTATGTCTAAATTCTTCAACATCGCGTAAGTATTGGTAGAGATTTCCCATCACATCTATTACGGTTTGTGCATGGCGATTACGTTTTTCTTTGTCTTCAATGGTCATAAGGTAATCGACCATATTTTGTATATTTCTTCCATATTCAGGAAGTTGAAGTTTTTTCCTTTGTGAATTATAATCCATCTAATTTTTTTCTATTGGTAACTAACTTATTGTCAGGAAATTTATTTGAAATTTTCTGTAGATATTTTGCAAAACTAATGAATTCCTTTCAAATGGCAATTTTTTATTTTTTACATACTAAATTTCAACTGCTATTATCGCTTTATTTTCAATTTAGCATATTTAAGTAGTAATTGTTTATGCCCATGTTTTTGAAAGAAAATTGTTGCTTTAATATTTGGAGCTTCTCCTTCAACGCGTAAAACTTTACCCTCTCCAAAACGTTGATGTTCTATTACCAGTCCCGATTGTATTGAAGAGGCATCGTCGCTTGCAAACGAAGCATGTCTCCTTCCTGATTCTTTTAACGAAATGAGTTTTTTATTGAACATGCTTGGTCGTTCGGGTGGTTTTACGGTTGATGTTGCCGAACGTTGATGATATCGTGGAGTCGGGGTTTCTCGATTTTGAGGAATTGAATGTCGTGAAGGACTAGCAAAACCAGATATATTGGAGTTGTCTATAAATTTTTCGTCCATCTCTTCGAGAAACCTACTTGGCGAACAAAAATCAAGATTTCCCCAACGGTACCTTTGGTTGGCGTACGAAAACCATGCATTTTCTTCGGCGCGTGTTAGTGCAACAT
>DAOVTY010000128.1 GCA_030632865.1 Bacteroidota bacterium | reverse complement strand
CATTGCAAATAATTGAAGGGAAAGCAAGATTAATAAGTGAATTAATGTGCGATGGATTGGGTGCATGTTTAGGTCACTGCCCACAGGGAGCAATTACAATAGAAAAACGTGAAGCAGAAGATTACGATGAAGTAATTGTGATTTCTCAAATGATTAGTAGCGGAAAAGCTACCGTTTTTGCTCATCTAAAACATTTGCAAGAGCATGGTGAAAATGAATTTTTACAACAAGCTTTAACCTATATAAAAGCTAATCGTGAATCGATGCCATTTAAAATTAGTGAGGTGCATGAACTTTTACATGGCAAAAAAATGGAACAGGTTCCGACAGAGGATGCTGGTTGCGGTTGCGCAGGATCTGCTCCACAATCGTTTGATTTGAGTGGATTGAAAATAGATGTACCAACAGGCAAAGTTCCTTCAGGGTTAACTCAATGGCCAGTTCAAATGCATTTAATAAATCCAGGCGCTTCGTATTTTGCAGGTGCAGACCTTTTAATGGCTGCCGACTGTGCCGGTTTTGCCCACGGAAATTTTCATGACGATTTTATCAAAGGAAGAAAAATTGTAATTGCCTGTCCGAAATTAGATCAGGGGACAGATGTTTATATCCAAAAATTAGTACGATTAATTGACGAAGCAAGAGTAAATACGATTACAACTGTTATTATGGAGGTACCTTGTTGTGGTGGCCTTTTGCAGATAGTAAAAATGGCAGCGCAAATGGCAACCAGAAAGGTTCCAGTAAAAGAAGTAGTTATAAGCACTAAAGGTGACGTTTTAAAAGAAGAATGGGTGTAAATAATCTTGATTTTTTTTCAATAAATTAATAAAAAATTGAATAAACATATTTAAAAATATCAGTGATAAATCATTATTTATTCCCAACTTTTTATAAAATAGCTTAAATTACAACTTTTAAATTGTCAACGAATTCTTAATATGCATTTTAAAGCAATTAAATTTTTAAAAGGCAAAGTTGTTATAATAGTACTTGCTTTTTGCTTGCTATCTTTTAGCGGAATAATTTTTACAGTTATTAATAGTTTGATATTGGATAGAGAGCACCTCGCACTTGTAGAGTTCTCGAAAAATATAGAAATTGAAGTATCGCATAGTAGAATTAAATTAGATGACTATTTTCTGATTAATGATACTACCGTGAATATTGAAATATTGGAAGGTTTGGCAAATGCAAAAAAGCTGGTATTATCATTAAATTCTATTAATGGAAAGGATTCTAAAGTAAGTAATAAAAAAATACTCCGAAAATTTGGAGATATTCTTTCAAAAATTGAGATACATATTGAGCGGTTGCAAGAATTAATATCAAGCGTATTTTTGGAAGATACAAAAACGATTGATTCGCAAATTATAAAAGAGTATGGCGATTTTCTGAAAACATTTCGTGAGTTTGAAAAAAATCTTAATGATTACATATCAAACAGAAATTCTAATTTTAAAGGTAAAATATTTACATTATTAATTTCAATTTTTGGATTTCTAATTCTCTGTCTGGTATTAATAATTAGATTAATAAATGCTTATCATTTGGTTGAAAGACAGCATGTTGACAAGTCGATTGAAGTTGAAAATAAAGAGCGTAAAAGAATTGCAGCAGATCTTCATGATGGGCTTGGTTCGTTACTTTCGGGAATTGTATTATATACAAAACTTCTGGAAAAGGATTTTACAAACGACAAAACAAACGAAAAACTTAACCAAATAAAACAGCTCTCAGATTTGGCATTAGAAGGACTTGAAGAGGTAATTAATAATTTAAATCCATCTTCGTTAAACCGCAATGGATTGATTAAATCGATTGAAATTTTGTGTGAACGTACAAATGATATCGGGACGGTAAATTGCGACTTTAGTAGTCAGAACTTTAATCTGACTCTTACCCAAAATATGGAGATTAATATTTATAGAATTTGCAATGAATTAATTCATAATACTCTTAAGCATGCAATGGCAACTGAAATTAATTTGGAATTTAAAAACAATAAAAATAAGGTGAGTATTTACTATCGCGATAATGGAAAAGGATTTAATACTGATTTAATTCCTTCTAATAAGGCAGAAAAAATGGGACTTCGAAATATTATAAGCAGAGTTGAATCGTTTGGTGGTACATACTCAATTAAAAGTGGGAGTGGAGCTGGAGTAGAAATAATTATCAAATTAAAGTGTAATAAATGAAAACCAGTACAATAAATATTTTTATTGTTGACGATCATAAAATTTTTAGAGATGGTTTATTGTTGTTGTTAAATCAATTCGAATTTGTAACTGTAGTAGGGCAAGCCGCAAATGGAGAAGATTTTTTGGAATTCCTTGAAAATATGGTTCCTGATATTGTTTTGATGGATATTAACATGCCAATAATGAACGGAATTGAAGCAACTAAAATTGCAACTGAAAAATACCCAGACTTAAAAGTAATAGCATTAACAACTTTTTTTGAAGATGACCATATAGATCAAATGTTTGCTGCCGGAGTGGAAGGATATATGTTAAAGCGATCGAATATTGAAGATTTCGAGATTGCAATTAAAAGAGTATCCGAAGGCGGAAATTATTTCTCAGAGGAAATTATAAAAGTTGTAACACGTAACTTTTATAAAAACAAAGGAAAAGAAAATAAGAGCTTAAATTTACCTATTCTAACTTCTCGCGAAAAGGAGATTCTTGAACTTACCTGTAAAGGTTTAAATAATGAGCAAATTGCAGAACGAATTTTTTTAAGTCCAAAAACCATTGAAAAACACAAAAGCAGTCTATTTCAAAAAACAGGAACATTAAATACAGTTAATTTGGTTATTTATGCTTTTAAAAATCAAATTGTTTCATTATCGAATGTTTCAGATTAAATTTTGTAATATCATTCGCTAAAAAATTACAATGAAAAAAATAGTTGCTTTTAATGGGAGTGCCCGTAAAAACGGAAATACTAATTTTCTTTTAAATTCTTTTTTGAATGGTGCTGAGAAATATGATACTGATTCAGATATAGTAAATGCACATGAGATTAATCTTGACTATTGTACAGGTTGCTTGCGGTGCAACCTGATTAAACGTTGTTCTATTCGTGGTGATGATTGGAGCAACTTAAGCGCTAAAATATTAGATTCTGATATATTAGTTTTTGCCACACCAATTTATTTTCATCATGTTTCTGGTCAGTTGAAAAAAGTTATAGATCGGTTTCGCTCATTTTTTCATGTTCAAATTACAGAGTCAGGATTAAATCATACTCCTCATACAGAGTGGAATAAAGACTTTGTTTTATTGCTGAGTTTAGGTTCTTCTAGCGATAAAGATGCACAACCGGTAATTGAGTTATTTAAAGGTTTAACTAAAATATTAGGCCATAAAAACAGATTACATGTAATTATTGCAACTCGTTTGGGAGTTACAAAACAGGTAGTAAAATCAAAAGATGAACTAACTAATTTGTATCCTAAATTAGGATTGTCAGTAAAATTAGTTGATGCCGATTTTCATAAGAATCATCAAGTTCTTCAAAAATGTTTCGAGTTGGGAGAGAAGCTTTCGGTATAGTTTTACGATATAAAGAATGCTATTTTTTTTTGTTAATCTCAATTCTAGCTATATTTGATTCTATTAAAAATATTAAAAATGAAAGCTGTTTATTTCGAAGAATTTCAAGGTATTATTGATGTGAGAGAAGTTCCAAACCCCACGGTTTCAAAAGATAGTGTGATTATAAAAGTTGGAGCAACCGGACTTTGCAGAAGTGATTGGCATGGATGGATGGGGCACGATCCTGATATTATTTTGCCACATGTTCCTGGACACGAGTTGGCCGGTACAATAGTAAAAATTGGGTCTGAAATAAATAATTTTGAAGTGGGAGAACGAGTTACATTACCTTTTGTTGGTGGTTGTGGAAGTTGTCCTGAATGTAACTCCGGAAATCATCAAGTGTGTGATAATCAGTTTCAGCCAGGATTTACGGCTTGGGGATCGTTCGCCGAATTTGTAGAAATTAAATTCGCCGATACTAATCTTGTTCATCTTCCTGAAGAAATTGATTTTGTTACTGCCGCCAGTTTAGGTTGCCGCTTTATTACATCGTTTCGTGCCATAATAGATCAGGGAAAAGTTTCTGCGGGGCAATGGGTGGCTGTGCATGGCTGCGGTGGAGTAGGTTTATCGGCAATAAATATTGCCGCCGGTGTTGGAGCAAATGTAATTGCTGTTGATATTGATGATGAGAAACTGAAACTTGCCAAAATGCTGGGTGCTAATATTTTAATAAATGCAAATTCGATTAAAAATATTCCCGACAAAATAGTCGCAATAACTGGACGAGGTGCACATGTTTCAATTGATGCTTTAGGAAGCCAGGAGACATGTTTTAATTCTGTGGCTTGTTTGCGAAAACGTGGTAAACATATACAGGTTGGGTTAACAACCGGCGACCATAAATACCCAAAAGTGCCAATGGATAAAGTTGTTGCTCACGAATTGGAAATTATTGGAAGCCATGGAATGCAAGCATTTAGATACGAAGCCGTTTTTGAATTGATTAAAAACGGTAAAGTTCACCCAGACTTAATGATAAGAAAAACCATTTCGCTTGAGGAGGTACCCGAAGCTTTAGCAAATATGAATAAGTTTGAAAATTTGGGAGTTACGGTAATCAATAAATTTTAATCACACATTGCATTTTTTGTTGATTTTTTAAAATATTTAATGGATGGTAAGGTAAATTTTAGTTCAATGCAAAATCTTAAAATAACTGTAATTCAGCCCAATATAATTTGGGAAGACTCGAAAGCTAATCTTCATAAATATACTGAATGGATTGAAAACATTGATAAAACCGATGTAATTATTTTGCCAGAGATGTTTACAACAGGTTTCTCGATGCATCCCCGAAAATTTAAAGAATCAGTAAACGGAAACTCGTTTAAGTGGATGAAAGAGATGGCGGTTATTAAAAATGCAGCAATTGTAGGTAGTTTGATAATTGAAGTAGATGACAAAATTTATAACCGTGCATTTTGGGTTTTTCCTGATGGGAATTTTAAATATTACGATAAACGTCATTTATTTACAATGGGGCAGGAGCATCTTCATTATTCTGCCGGTAAAGAAAAGTTAATTGTTGAGTACAAAGGTTGGCGATTTTGTCCACTAATTTGCTACGATCTTCGTTTTCCGGTTTGGAGTCGTAATCAAGAGAATTATGATGTATTGATTTACGTTGCGAATTGGCCTTCACCTCGCCACCATGTTTGGAAAAATCTACTAATTTCTCGTGCCATCGAAAATCAGTCATATTGTTTTGGAGTTAATAGAACTGGCTCTGATGGAAACGGATTAAATTATTTGGGAGATTCAGGTTTCGTAACTCCAAAAGGTTTTGGCGAGTTTTTAGGTGTTAAAGAGAAAGTACACACTTTTGAAATATCATATTCCGAGCTTCATAATTTTCGCAAAAGCTTTCCTCTTTTAAGCGATAAAGATAAGTTTGAAGTAATCTTATAAAGATTAATTCTTTTTTTCAACTCTTTAAAATTCGGGTTTTAAGAAGAGATTTAGATAAAATAAAATATTTATAAAAAAACCTCCGGCTCAGCAGCCGGAGGTACCCAATTAAGTTGTGATAAAACCAGAGTCCTAGCTAATCTAGGAAGTACACAAGTTACAACAAAAATCAATTCGAGTCAATAGTTATCGTCTTTATTTTCAATGCTTTACATATTATTTATTATTAGTGGCTTTTGTGTGCTCTGTTGTGAAAACTACAATAACTTTTCATGATTTTCATAGTAAATTGCTTACTGTTTACGCTGGATATTTATTGAAGAGATTGTGGAAAATTAAAGAGATTTTTCGAGAGGAATATTTATATTATTGGCAAACTACTTCTTAAATGCGAGCTTTATTTTTAATGTTTATTAAACTCTATTTTGAAAGTTTTTTATTTGTAATACATTTGCAGCTTAATTTTTTGATATTATGAAGATTCGTAAATTATTAAGGATATTACATCGCGATTTTGGTTATTTTATTGTAGGAATGACCGTGGTTTATTCTTTGTCTGGTATCTATCTAAATCATAGGCATGATTTTAATCCAGACTATAAAATATTTGTTGAAGATTTTCAATCAGAATTTCAGAATAAAAATAATTTAACAGAAATAGAAGTTAAGGAAATATTACAAACTCTTGATCATAAAGTTGTGTATAAAAAACATTACTTAAATAATCAGGGTATTGTAAAGGTATTTATTTCGAATGGAGAAATTGCAATAGACCCGAAAACAGGAGGAGGTACAATGCATTATCTTCGAAAGCGACCTGTAATTTTTGAAATGAATAAATTGCATACTGCCACTCTTGGAACTGTTTGGAAATGGGTGAGCGATTTAATGGCTGTAATTTTACTTTTTGTTGCAGTGTCGGGTGTGTTTATTCTGAAAGGTAAACGAGGATTCAACCGTTGGGGCTGGTGGTTGACTATAGTCGGAATTATTGTACCTTTAGCTTTTGTATTAATATTTTTATAAAAAACTAAACATTTAGAAATGAAAAAATTAGCACTAATTTCATTATTTGCATTAATTTTATTTAGTTGCGGAAATCAAAAAAGTAAAAAGCAACCTGTTACAGAAACAGAACCTGTTGAAGTTGTTGTTGTTTTAACAGTTGACGAATTGTATAAGAATGCTGCTGAATTTGCAGACAAAGAAGTTGTTGTTAAAGGAACTGTAATGCATGTTTGCAAAAGCGGTGGTGGACGTTGTTTTATTATGGGTAGCAATGAAGATATTAATATAAGGATTGAAGCTGGCGAAAAAATTGGTGCTTTTGATCAGGAATTAATGGGAAGCGATATTGAAGTTGTTGGTATTTTTCGAGAAGTTAAAACCGAAGCTGATGCCCATAATCCTGAAAATCATGGCGAAGGAGAACACGCCGAAGAAGGGCATGAACACGGTGATTATGGCGAGGGAGAACATTCTGAAGGAGTTGATACTGAAGAAGCACATAGAGTAATTGCTGAGTCGCAAGATGCAGCAGAACTGGTATATTTTATTGAAGGTTTAAAATCGAAAGAGTTATAATAGTTATCAAAGTAAATACAAATCCGTATCAACGGAGGAAACTTTAATAATAAAAATGCCCCGATGAAACTTATATCATCAGGGCTTTTTTATTAAAAGAAGCATTGTTGTTTTTACTTTATTGGGTAAACTTTATTTTGTGCCAAATAATCTAAAACTTTATCAATGTTCATTTCATTTTCTTCGGGTTTGAATTCTATTTTAGGGTTTGTTGGCACTTCGTATTCTAAATCAACTCCAGGTAAATTTTTTGCTTTCCCTGCTTCAACTAAATTGTACAATTCGGGTTTATTATTTTTGCAATATTCTAACGATGCATTCATATAAAACAGGTGGAAACGGTCTTTCCCAATAATCTCAGCAATCTGTTTCCGTAACGAGTCGTTTCTCGAGATAAACGAGCAGATAGTAATTATTCCCTGGTCGTTTAAAAGTTTGCTAATGTGTGCTACCCTGCGCAGGTTTTCTGCACGGTCGGCTGGCGAAAAGTTAAGCTCGCGGTTAATTCCATAACGTACCGAACTGCCATCTAAAAGAACAACAGTAGCTCCGTTTTCGAAAAGTTTCTTTTCTAAACTAAACGCTAATTCATTTTTTCCTGAACCATGCAATCCAGAAATCCAAATAGTTTCGCCACGTTGATTAAGTTTTTCTTCGCGCTCATTACTCTCTATTAGCGATTTCCCAAGTGCAATATTTTTCTTGTCAACATCTGTAATTTTCGATGGTAAGTTTTTACTACTCAACCTATCTATAATCATTCCAACTGCACAAGTATTATGCGTAACCGGATCGATTAAAACAAAAGAGCCAGTTTGGCGATTCTTTTTATATGGATCGAAAAATAGTGGTTTTGTGGTGGTTATGACAACTCTACCAATTTCATTTAGATTGAAATTTTTGTTATCCGATTTTTCAAGTGTGTTAACGTCAACTTTATATTTTAATTCGTCTATTCGTGCTTTTGCCGAGTTGTTTGCATGTTTAATATAAAATTGTGTTGAAGAGCTCATTTGTGTTTCGTCCATCCAAACCAACATCGCCTCAAATTGGCGTTCCATACGTGGCAGATTATCTGGATGAACTAACATGTCGCCCCTTGAGATGTCAATTTCATCTTCTAAAGTAACTGTTACCGATTGTGGTGGATATGCATAATCCAACTCTTTATCATACGTAACTATCGATTTTACTTTAGATTTTTTCAATGAAGGCAAAATCATTACTTCATCGCCTGGCGAAATTATACGAGAAGCTACCGAAGTTGAGAATCCGCGAAATTTAATATCGGGACGAAGTACATATTGAACAGGATAACGGAGATCTGTAAAGTTGCGGTCGCTGCTAATGTGTACTGTTTCTAAAAATTCGAGCATACTGTTTCCAT
>DAOVTY010000282.1 GCA_030632865.1 Bacteroidota bacterium | reverse complement strand
CATATAAACAAGAGAAGCCGCATCTTTAAGTTTTATACCTTCCTGTATATTCTGAAAAACGTATTCGTACACTTTATTTATCTGATCCTGATCTTTTGCGTATGAATTAGGCAAAGAAGATGGTAGCGTTAAATATTCGCGATCTTCTATTTGCAACAACAAATTAAAAACTTTTAATAATTGGATATACGAATCGAGTCCACTCGTGTTTGCCATTTTTTTAAGAACTCCTGCAACTTTTTCTGCCTTAGGTCCTTTAAACCAAATTCCATTTTTTGCATCATCAAGTAACTTCACAACATCTTCCAGTTCAGGAATATTAAAAAAATCAGAGCTAATTATATTTTCATAGAAATGGGTCACAATACATTCTGGCTCAGCATCTTTATCAGTTTCAAGAATTTCCCAACAATGAGAAATATTTGGACCGAGAAGTACTAAGTCGCCAGGTTGATAACTCGAAATATGATTGCCAACAATCCTTCTCCCTGCACCCGAAGAAATTAAATTCAGTTCGAAATTTTTATGCGAATGAATCTTGTCAGAATCCGGATCCATCTTTAATCTTTGGGTAATAAACGAACGTTTATTAGGAACAAATATTTTTTCGTAGATAAATTCCATCAATTTATTTTTAACCTAAACGCATAAATATATAGAATTATACTCAAATATAAGTTAAAATTCAATGTAAATAAAACAATATACCCGAAGTAAAAATAGTTTCAATAACCTTATTTTGTATAATCACACTAACCAATAGTAATTACATTAATAAAGTATGGAACTACCATTAAAAGGAATAATCCCACCAATTATAACACCTCTTATCAATAATAGTAAAATTGATGAGGCAGGGTTGAAGAGATTAATTGAACATTTGATTTCAGGAGGTGTACACGGTATATTTTTATTAGGAACAACAGGCGAAGGGCCGCATTTAAGTTATAACCTTCGAAAAGATTTTATTAAAAAAGCTTGTGCTTTAATAGATAATCGAATTCCGATAATGGTAGGTATTACCGATACTTGTATTGATGGCTCGCTCGAAATTGCCAAAGCAGCAAAAAGTGCCGGTGCCGATGCAGTTGTAATTGCACCTCCGTATTATGTGCCAATTTCACAAATTGAAATGGTGGAATACCTCGAAAATTTAGTCCCTCAGTTACCTCTACCATTTTTAATGTACAATATGCCTTCGTGTACTAAAATGCACATGACAATTGATACTATTAAAAAAGCAAAAGAACTTGGTGCAATTGGGATAAAAGACAGTTCGGGCGACATGGCATATTTATACTCACTAATTGAAGAGTTTAAAGATGCACCTGAATTTTCGATAATTGCTGGGTCGGAACTATTTATTCCCGAAACAATATTTAATGGAGGAGACGGAGCTGTTGCCGGCGGGGCAAATATTTTCCCGCGCCTGTTTGTAGATTTTTATGAAGCATCGCTTGAGAAAAATACAGAAAAAGTGGCTCTGCTTCGTAAAAAGATAATTCAAATTGAAAATAAAATTTACAACGTTGGTTCATATTCATCAAAATATATAAAAAGCATTAAAAGTGCGCTATCGGCAATGGGAATTTGCAATGATTATGTAGCACAGCCTTTCCGTAAATTTAACGAAGCTGAAAGCAACAAGATTAAGGAAAATATTAAAAAATTGAATTTTTAAGTCATTAATAGAAATCTAATTTACTTACTTTATACAATGAAACTACCAGTATTCGACCTCGTCGTTTTTTCTATAATTACTTTAGGAAATGTATTATTTGGAGCCAGTTTTTATTTTAGGAATAAAACATCGACTCAATTTACTTCCGGTGGCGGAAAAATACCGGCATGGGTTGTCGGGATGTCAATTTTTGCAACTTTTGTAAGTAGTATTAGTTTTTTGGCATTGCCCGCAAAAGCATACATGAGTAACTGGAATGCTTTGGTTTTCAGTTTTTCAATTCCCATTGCATCTATTCTTGCAGTTAAATTTTTTGTTCCCCTATACAGAAATATGAACAGTATTTCGGCATATAATTATTTAGAAATTCGTTTCGGACAGTGGGCACGTATTTATGCATCGATATGTTACATGTTAACACAACTTATGCGTACCGGCGCAATACTTTTGTTGCTGGCTTTGCCTCTTAATCTTTTATTCGGATGGGATATTAAAACAATAATTATTGTTACAGGAATTGCCGTTACTGTTTATTCGATGCTTGGTGGTATTCAGGGAGCAATATGGACCGATGCAATCCAGGCAATTATTCTTATTTTAGGTGCCATTGCGTGTGCAGGTATTTTAACCTTTTCGATGCCCGAAGGACCATCACAAATATTTGAAATTGCATCGGCAAATAATAAATTTAGTCTTGGTAGTTTTGGCGCAAGTTTATCCGAATCTACTTTTTGGGTAATACTGATTTATAGCTTGTTTATTAACCTTCAAAATTTTGGTATCGACCAGAATTTTGTACAGCGTTACATGACAACAAGTTCACTCAAAAAAGCAAAATCATCTACACTTTTTGGAGCTTTGTTGTATCTTCCGGTTTCGCTTCTGTTCTTTTATATTGGCACTGCTCTTTATGCATATTACACAGTGCAACCTAACTTACTGCCAGCCGATATAGCATCGCAAGGAGACAAAGTATTCCCATTTTTTATTTTAAATGGTTTGCCAACAGGAATTACCGGGTTACTGATTGCTGCAATATTTGCTGCCGGAATGAGTACTATTTCTACTAGTATAAACAGCACAGCCACAATCGTTCTGACCGATTACTACAAACGTTATTTCAACAAAAAAGCAACCGGTAAAACAGAGATGAAAGTACTTTATCTCTCTTCAATGATATTTGGTACGCTGGGTGTAATTATTTCGTTGGCTCTGGTTGGTGTTGAAAGTATTTTAGATGCATGGTGGTCGCTGGCATCAATTTTTAGCGGCGGAATGCTTGGCTTATTTTTACTAGGATTTATATCAAAAAAAGCACGAAATATTGATGCCGTAATTGGTGTAATTGTGGGTGTTCTTGTTATTATGTGGATGAGTTTAACTCCTCTCTATTTTACCGAAGGAAATCTACTGGCTTTCAAAAGTCCTTTTCATACTAACCTTACAATAGTAATCGGAACAGTGGTTATTTTCCTTATTGGTTTTATTACCATGAAATTCTTTTCGGCAAAAACCGCTAAATAACGGCAATTTATACATCATTTTATACTTGACTTGACGCTGACTTAAAAACATAAAAATATTTTCATTATGAAATCCATATCTAATCTTCTTTTTATAATGTTTGTCTCTGCAAACATTTTCGCACAACAACCTTTTAATAATGAAGAGGCAGTTTTAAAATCCGAATTTATTTACAATTCGAAAGATGTCCCATTTCCAAGTTGCCATGCCTCAACCATTGAAGAAACTGAAAACGGATTAATTGCCTCATGGTTTGGTGGTACTGCAGAGAAAGATCCAGATGTAGGAATTTGGGTAAATAGCTTTGAAAATGGCAGGTGGTCGGTTCCGGTTGAAGTTGTGAATGGAATTCAACACAAAAAT
>DAOVTY010000027.1 GCA_030632865.1 Bacteroidota bacterium | reverse complement strand
TAGATATCTCGAATGAAAAACCGGAAATTGCCAAAAAGCTAATTCTCGCAAAAGAAAAATGGGAAAACGAAGTGTTGAGCGAATTACCAAAAACCGATGAGCGAACTTTCACGGTTGGTCATCCCGATTACAAATTCACCCAAATTCCTGCGCGCGATGGAAAAGAACATGGAAATATTAAACGCTCAAACCGCCATCCAAATTGTACATTTTTCACCAACTGGACAAGTCTTGAAGATAGCATTACCTGGGAAGCAGAAATTTTGGCTGATGGCGATTTCGAAGTGGAAATATATTACACTTGCTCTGCCGAAAATATCGGCTCAACCTTTGAACTTAGTTTTGGAGAGGAAAAGATTATAGCTAAAATTAATGAACCACACGATCCTCCTTTAACAGGAATGGAAAACGACAGAGACCCCAGAATTGAATCATTCGTTAAAGATTTTAAACCACTTAAAATCGGTACTATTCATTTAATAAAAGGAATGGGAACATTAACGCTGAAAGCCAAAAAAATACCCGGGTTGCAAGTAATGGACTTCCGACTGTTAATGCTCAAAAGAATATAGAGGCTGTTTGTATATTATCCTTTCATACAATTACTCTAAAAAACAAAATTCAAACAGTCTCTTAACCTGCCTGAATTGAATCGGCGCCATCTAAATGCCCAACCAATTTACTTGGGTCGTGAATTAAAATTGGAATATGCTGTGGGCAAATCCAAAAATCATTATTCCTAAACTCAAGGTGTACCAACGGTACTTCTTGTTGATCTTTTTTACAGAATACACAAACTTTCTCCATAATTATTTTTCTCTAAAATTTTAAGGGTGCAAATATGATAAAAAATTATTTAAAATGTATTAGCAAAATACATTCAACAGTTTTATATTATCTTACACCACATAAAACATTTCAAAATGAAACTTTTTATTTTAACGATAATTTTTGCATTCATATATTCTCTTTCAGGTAATTTATTGGCAAATTCTGCAATAAAATCCGATACAACAATTATCTATCTAAGTGATTTTGGATTGAAAAAAATGCGAGATAAAGATTGTATAAAAATAATTAATAAAGCTCTGGAATCTATAAATGGCGACAATCCCAAAAAGCTTGTATTTCAAAGGGGCGAGTATCATTTCTATCCGGAATATGCTATTCAGAAGAATTATTCGGAATCGAACACCACCGACGAAAATCCACGAAAATGTGCTTTCGTTTTTGAAAATACACAAAACCTTATTATTGAAGGAAATGGCAGTACTCTTATTTTTCATGAACAGATGCAGCCTTTTACTTTTGATAATTGTAAAAATATAGTTCTAAAGGATATTAATATCGACTGGGAAAAACCACTAATCGCCCAGGCCGAAGTACTAAAAGTTACAAACGATTTTATTGAACTAAGTATTGATTTAGACGAATCTCCATTTCGGGTTGATGAGGGCAAAATAATATTCAATGTTGGTAAACGAGGCAGAGAACCTTGGAAAGGAACAATGGAGTTTGACCGAGAGGGACGATTTGTTGTGCCTCGAACAGGCGACTCAGAATGTCTTGGGCGAGGGTGGCAAGGTTATTTAACTGAAAATATTATTCCAGGTGTAGTGCGTTTGCACTACCCATTCCTGAGAAAACCAGCCGTTGGCAACTTTCTGGTGATGCGCCATGCCGAACGAATTCACTCCGGTATTTTTATTCAGGAATCAAAAAATATTACAATCAAAAATCTGAATCTTTATCATGCAACAGGTCTGGGGATTTTGGCTCAGTTTAGCGAAGATTTAATTTTCGATGAATACCGCGCAATTCCAAACAAAAAGAAAAACAGATACTTTGGTGGTGGCGACGATGGTCTACAAATTTCGAATTGCAAAGGATTAATTACAGTAAAAAACTGCGAGTTTGCCGGTTTAATGGACGACCCGATTAATGTACACGGAACGAGTGTTAGAATAGAAAAAATTATTTCGGATAAACAATTGGAATGTAAATTTATGCACCACCAAAGCGAAGGTATGAATTGGGGACACGTGGGTGACAAAATAAATTTTATCGAAAATCTTTCTATGCAATCAATCGGAATTGGCGAAATAGAAAATTTCAAAAGGATAAATAATCAAACTTTTATACTAACCTTTAAAAATACAATTCCAAAAGAATTAAAAGTAAAAAATGCTTTGGAAAATCTCACATGGAGTCCGGATTTACATGTAATCAACACACACTTTAAAAGTTGTAGGGCGCGTGGATTATTGGTTTCAACCCCAGGTAAAATAGTAATCGAAAACAATATTTTCGAATCGAGTGGAAGTGCGATTTTAATTGCCGGCGATGCAAATGGTTGGTTCGAATCGGGTGCGGTTGATGATGTACTTATTAAAAACAATATTTTCACCGAATTGTGTAACACAAGTTCGTACCAATTTTGCGAGGGTATTATTTCTATTTTTCCAATCATTCCTGAATTTAACAAAACCACTTCCCCATTTCATAAGAATATTAGAATTGAAGGAAACAAATTTAATCCATTTGATTATCCTGTTTTGTATGCAAAGTCGGTTAATGGAATTTCGTTCAATAACAACACTGTTACTCGTAGTATAAGATTTGAACCTTATCATAAAAGAAAATACACATTTACTTTTGAGGGCAGCAAAAATATTTCAATTTTGGGAAATACTTTTTCTGATGATATACTCGGGAAAAATATACAACTAAAATGGACTGATAAAAGTGAGTTAAAATGCAGTTCGGAACAAAATTTAAAAATTGAGATGGTTAAATAATTAATATGGAAAACAACGATATAATTCGCCGCATAAGATATTCATTCGATTTTAACGATACAAAAATGATTGAAGTTTTTGCGTTAGGAGATTCAAAAGTTACACGTGCCCAAATTAGTGGCTGGCTTAAAAAAGACATCGATCCCGACTACACAGTTTTGTCTGACTTTCAATTAGCAATATTTCTAAATGGTTTAATAAACCATAAACGTGGCAAAAAAGAGGGGCCAAAACCAATTCCCGAAAACAAGTTGAATAACAATGTCATTTTCAGAAAACTAAGAATTGCATTAAATCTGAAAGACAATGATATTTTGGAACTTTTAAAACTTGCCGATTTAGAAATAAGCAAACACGAACTAAGTGCCTTTTTTCGTAAACCGGGGCAAAGTCAGTACCGCGAATGTAAAGACCAGATATTACGGAATTTTTTGCGTGGAATGCAGATGAAATATAGAGAAAATAAAACGCTGGAAAAAAAATAATTCAACACTAAATTTTATATTTTTTACTCTATACTTAATTGTAATAGTTATATTAGTTCAGTAAAAAAAAAGTATGATTATACTAAATTTCGAAAATGAATATTTCGCCATCGTTTTTGGAATCTTAGCCCTCTCATTTTTATTCGTTAATTACGAGACGAGTATAAAAATTATTGATTACCTAAAATTGCATGGCGAGAAATATAACCCGAATTTTCTTCGAATTAATATATTCAAAATCACAAAAAAATATAAGTATTATAAACTTAAGGAAGAAAAGCGTATTGGAAAAGAATACTATGTATTTTTTGGAACATTTTTCATGTTTGTTATGTTTGCTTTTCTCTCTGTTATTTCAATTTTTATTTCTTAAATACTATCATTGTCTAAAATAAATAGCAAGTTTATATTCTGAATTCTCAATTATTAGAGTACAATAAAATGAATAAAACATTTATTATAATCGCCTTTATATTTTCTAGTATTACTTCTACAGAAGCTTGTACAACTGCCGTAATTTCGGGGAAATATACAAAAGACGGAAGACCATTATTATATAAAAACCGTGATACATGGGCAATCAACAACAGAATAATGTATTTTAATGATGCAAAATACGAATACATGGGGCTTGTAAATTCCAAAGATTCTTTGGGAAAAAGTTTGTGGATTGGAATGAACGAAATGGGTTTCTCCATTATGAATTCGGCATCGTATAATCTAAATATTGGCGATACAACCAAGTTAAACGGTCTTGAAGGAAGGATTATGAAACATGCACTTGCAACTTGCGCAACGGTTAAAGAATTTGAAGAGTACTTAGCAAGTCTTGAAAAGCCTACACGTTTGGAAGCTAATTTTGGCGTAATTGATGCAAATGGTGGAGCGATGCTTTTTGAATTAAATAATCAGAAATTTGTAAAATTTGATGCCAACGATCCAACCGTTGCTCCATACGGATATATTTTGCGTACAAATTATTCATTCACAGGTAGTTTTGGCGAAGAGAGTAGTGGTTACATAAGGCAGAACACTGTTGATGACCTTTTTTACGATGCATTATCTACCAACTCATTCGATGCACAGTTTATAATGCAAGATGTTACAAGAGGGTTAAAACACTCGTTACTTAAAACCGATTTGTATTTGGAATATGGTGGAATACCGGAAAATACAGATACTTATACATTTTTTCACGATTTTATTCCACGGCAAAGTAGTTCTTCTGCATGCGTTGTACAAGGCGTAAAAAGCGATGAGAATCCTAAATTCACAACGCTGTGGTCGGCAGTTGGGTTTCCATTAACTTCAATAGTTATTCCAACTTGGTTAAAAGCAAAAAACGATTTTCCTGATGTATTGAAAATAGATAAAGAGTTAAATGATTCTCCTATTTGTGATGCTGCTTTAAAGTTAAAAAAAGAGGTATTCCCAATTCGATGGGGTAAATTTGCAACTAAGTTTTATATCAATATCAATTCAATAGTAAACGCTGATAAAACGGGTATTCGTCAGAAAATTAAAGTTGATGAAGATATTATATTTCTCGAATCAAACATGAAACTTGAGAAATGGCGAAGTGATGGAATGGGACAAAATGATGTAATAGAGTTTAATAAATGGTTAAACGATTTCGTTATACAATCATATAAAAAGAACTTTAATTTGAACTTATAAAATTAGTATGAACGAATATGAAAATAAGAAATATATTTAAAACCGCATTTTACACCTTGTTTCTTACTGTTTTTATCTCTTGCAATATAGAAAATAACGAGAGTTTAAATCATAATAACAATAAAATTAAAGTAGCTATTTTTAACGGGAGTGGCGCCAGTGCAGTTTGCATATTAGAAACATACGAATCGTTAAAAATAGATACTGGAATTTCACCTGGATTTATTTCAGCAAGCGAAATTACAGAAGGGAAATTAGATGACTACGATGTTATTATATTCCCCGGAGGAAGTGCAAGTAAAGAGTTAAATAATTTGGGACAGAATGCGGCAAATAAAGTAATTAAATATGTAAAATCAGGACATGGTGCTGTTGGCATTTGTGCAGGCGGATATTTGTTCAGCACAACAAAAGACTACCCAAGTCTCGAATTAGTATCGGCAACCGAATGGGACAGAGAGCATTACGATAAGGGAAGAGCACTGATAGAGTTCGAATTAACGCCGGAAGGAGAAAGTGTTTTTCCTGAGTTGACCAATCAATCATGTTTCCTGCAATATTACGATGGTCCTGTTTTTATGCCGGCTGATAGTGGAAGAAGCAATACTTTAAAATATAATGAATATGCAAAATTTGTAACCGATATTCAGATACATAAAGGATACCCTGCAAATATTACTCCCGGAAAAACTTTTTTATTTAGTGAAAAAATAGAAAACGGTAGGGCAATTGTAGTTGCTGGTCATCCAGAATCGACACCAGGAATGCGATGGATGGTTCCCCGATTGGCTCGTTGGGCTGCAAATAAACCTTTGGTTTCTTACAACAAAAAATGGGTCCGTCCTCAAATATATTCTCAGCCGATATTATTTAAATCAGAATTGGTAAAAAAAGAGAAAGCCTATTTTTGGGATCTTTTGTCAGATAATCCTGAACAAAAAACTGAAGCAATGCAAAAACTTTGGGAGATGCACTCAAGACCAGCCGTAAGATGGAATATGGGCTTACTTAGAGACTCTGACTACAGAGTTAGAGAAAAAGCGGCAATACTACTAAAACGAGCAGAATACTCGGCTGCTTTGCCCGATTTATTAACCGCTTACAATATGGAAATCAATAGCAATACAAAATCAGTTATAAAGGAGTCAATTGATTTTTTATCAAAATACTAATTCCAATAAGAAATGAAAACAATTGGTTTAATAGGAGGAATGAGCTGGGAATCATCAACAGTTTATTACGATTTAATCAACAAAAAAGCACAGGAAATTTTGGGCGGATTTCACTCGTGCAAAAGTATTATGGTTTCTGTTGATTTTGCTGAGATTGAAAAGTTGCAACATTCAGGTGAATGGAAAAAACTTGACAAAATGATGGCCGAATCGGCAATACAATTAGAAACTGCCGGTGCCGATATTGTAATACTTTGCACAAACACAATGCATTTATGCGCTCCCGCTATTATTGAAAATATCTCCATTCCATTTCTTCATATCGCAGAAGCTACAGGTTCTGAAATCGTAAAAAAGGGATTAAAAAAAGTAGCACTTTTAGGAACAAAATTCACCATGGAAAAAGATTTCTACAAACAGTATATTTTTAATAATTTTGGTGTAGATATAATTATTCCCACCAAGGAAGAACGTGAAAAAATCCACCAAATAATTTATCAGGAACTTGTACAAGGAAAGATTAAAAATGAGTCGAGAGAAACCTACAAACAAATTATTGTAAATCTTGAACAGAGAGGTGCTGAAGGAGTAATTTTAGGATGCACAGAAATTCCGCTTCTAATTTCCGATTATGATGTAAATATCCCAACTTTCGATACAACTACAATTCATGCAGAAAAAGCTGTTGAATGGGCATTAAATCAATAATATATATAACTATCTTGTACGTCTAAACCAATAAAATTTTACAAAAATGAAAAATTCAATACTTCTTTTTACATCGTTTTCCATTATAGCACTTTTGATAAGTGCTACACTTCCAATTAAAAATAAAACTGGAGTTGGAACAAAAGCTCCTAAAAACTCAGAGATAATTTTCGATGGTTCGCGCAAAATGCTGGATACAAAATGGACTTATTGGGAAGGACCTCGATTTTCGTCAGAACTTCCACTAAAATGGGAAATTATAAACGACCCCATTGATAAAGGAACTGTAGTAAACAGTAACGACCCCAATGCAAAAGGCGGAAAATATGGAACTGCTGATATGGTTACTAAAAAGAAGTATCGGGATTTTAGATTGCATGTTGAATTTCTGGTTGAAAAAGAAGGTGGTAACAGTGGAGTTTATTTGCAAAACAGATACGAAATACAGGTTTTAGATGGCGATAAAACAAAACATGGAATGGCTGCAGTTATCAACGAAACAGAATCGCCATACCATTTATACAATGGAATTGGAAAATGGAATGCCTACGATATTACTTTCCGTGCAGCACGTTTTAATGATAACGAGCTTACAGAAAAAGCAATTGTAACTGTTTATTTTAACGGAGAAAAAGCACACACCAATATTCAAATTAATCAGGTTTGGGGTGGCGAAAACTCCGGTCTTGATGGAGGAAATAATGGCGGCAAAGGAATTACAGACACTTCTGGCGGTATTAAACTTCAAGCCGAAGGGCACAAAGTATTGTATCGGAATATTTGGATTCAAGAATTAGAATTGGTGAAAGCAGATACAGATTTTTAAAGTAATACCAAGAACCTATAAAAATAAGCGATACGTATTCTGTATAACTATACTTTCAATGCACTTCTTTTTTTCCTTTTTGATCCAAAATAAATTGCAATTCCACCGGTAAAAAACATCAATAAACTATATATGGCAGGTGCTATAGAAAAAGCTGTGCTTCCGAGCAAAACAACAGAAATTGAAATTGCTAAAGTACCATTCTGAATTCCTGATTCAATAGAAATAGAAATCGCCTGTTTATTTTTAATTTTAAAAATTTTGGCAGAAAAATATCCTACAAACATAGTTGCAGCATTTAAACTCAACGCAACTAAACCAGCCTGCTCGAAATACGATACTATATTATCTCTTTCCTTAATTAAAATTCCTAAAATTACTATTGCTATAACTATTCCCGAAGCTGTTCTAACAGGTTTTGCCATACGAATGGCAAAAGGCTCTTTGTACTTTCGCACAAGCATTCCAATTGTTATAGGAATTACGATAATAGCAAAAATTTGAATTATTGTTTCAACAATATTTAGTTGTACCATTTGACCCTCGTCCAAAAATCTCAATAACGCAAAATTTACAATAAATGGAATAGTAAGAATGGTGATGAAACTACTAATTGCGGTTAACGAAACCGAGAGTGCTAAATCGCCTTTTGCCAAATGCGAAATTAAATTTGATGTTGGCCCGCCCGGACAAGCTGCCAAAATCATTATTCCAATTGCAATATCGGGGTGCAGCGGGAATATAGAAACTAAGCCAAAACCTATTAGAGGCAGTAAAATTATTTGATTTACTAATCCAACAATTACTGCTTTAGGGTAAATAAAAATTCGCTTAAAATCTTCGAAAACGAGCGACAATCCCATTCCTAACATTATGATAATTAATGAGAGGGCTAAAATGATTGTTGAAACTTTATCCATAAATTTGAGTTTAATTTATATGCCAATATATAATTTAATTCACATAAATACTTTTATTAAAGTGTTAGAACAAAATATTACAACAATTCAGAAAAGATTCATTAAACTATTCGAACAATTTATTCATTAATACCTAATTATCTACTTATATTAGTTTCTGTTAACAATTCGGTTAAATCAAATCTGATTCCACAAATTACAACACTAGTCTGTTTTTAAAATCTACCTTTGCACACTTTTAATTTTTAAGAGGTTATTAAAATATTTTTCAGATGATTACAGTTGATAATTTAAGGATTCAGTTTGGCAAGAGAGTGTTATTTCAGGATGTAAATATGAAATTTACAGCAGGGAATTGTTATGGCGTAATTGGCGCAAATGGTGCCGGAAAATCAACTTTTCTGAAAGCTATTTCAGGCGAAATTGATGCCACTGCAGGATATGTTTCTCAAGGTCCGGGTGAACGACTTTCTGTATTGAGTCAGGATCACTTTGCATGCGATGAATTTACTGTTTTGAATACAGTAATGAAGGGGCACACGCAAATGTGGGAAATTATGCACGAAAAAGATACTCTTTATGCAAAACCCGATTTCTCGGAAGCCGACGGTTTACGAACTGCCGAACTGGAAGCCGAATTTGCCGACATGGACGGTTGGAATGCAGAAAGCGGCGCAGCATCACTTTTAAGTAATCTCGGAATTAAAGAAAAATTTCATCAAACATTGATGAAAGACATGAGCGGAAAACAGAAAGTTCGTGTGCTACTTGCGCAGGCACTTTTTGGGAAACCCGATAATTTATTACTCGATGAGCCAACCAACGACCTCGACCTTGAAACAGTAGTTTGGCTCGAAAATTATCTGGCAAATTACGAAAATACAGTTTTGGTAGTTTCGCACGACAGGCACTTTCTCGATGCAATAAGTACCCATACAATCGACATAGATTTTAACGATATTAAAATGTTTGCTGGCAACTATAGTTTCTGGTACGAAAGTAGCCAGTTGGCACTGCGCCAACAGCAAACACAAAACAAAAAAGCCGAAGAGAAGAAGAAAGAATTACAGGAATTTATTCGGCGTTTTAGTGCCAATGTTGCAAAGTCTAAACAGGCAACCAGTCGTAAAAAGATGATTGAAAAGTTGAATATTGGTGATATAAAACCTTCAACCAGAAAATATCCGGGAATAATTTTTACACCCGAACGCGAAGCTGGAGATAAAATACTTGACGTTATAGGATTGAGTGCAAGCATTGACGGAGAGGTTCTTTTTAAAGATGTGGACTTTGTGGCAAATAAAGGCGAAAAAATTGTTTTTCTATCGAGAGACCCGCGTGCAATGACCGCTCTTTTCGAAATAATAAATGGCAATTTGCAATCCGATTCCGGTAGTTATCAGTGGGGACAAACAATTACATCGTCGTATTTACCAATCGACAATGCACAGTTTTTCGATAGTAAATTAACATTGTTCGATTGGCTTTGCCAATATACAACCGACACTACAGAAATGTATATTCGCGGATATCTCGGTAAGATGTTGTTTGCCGGCGATGAGATTTATAAAAAAGTAAATGTATTATCGGGTGGAGAAAAAATGCGTTGTATGATTTCTAAAATGATTCTCGAAAATCCCAATGCTTTGGTTTTAGACACGCCAACAAACCACTTAGATTTAGAATCAATCCAATCTTTTAACAACAATCTAAAACGTTACCCTGGCAATGTTTTTATGTCGTCGCACGATCACGAGTTTATTTCATCGGTTTGCGACAGGATTATAGAACTTACACCAAACGGAATTATAGATAAACTGATGGATTACGACGATTATATTGTGGATGAAAGGATTCACAATTTACGCGAAAAATTGTATCTAAAATAAATCAGTGATAATTTTATGAAATACAAATAATTAAAAAATTTCGATGCTGTTTTTCATAAATCAGTTTTAATTTAATATTTTTGGGTTTAATCTAATTAAGCCAAAAAAATGAAAAATCTAATTCTATTTATTCTTATCCTGACTTTCCCCATTTTATCTTTTACCCAAACCGGCAAAGTTTACGATAATCTTTCCATGAAAAGTGAGATACTAAACATGGATAGAAAATATGCCATTTATCTTCCTCCAGGCTACGAAACATCTGAACGCAGTTATCCGGTTTTATATTTATTGCATGGATCGGGTGACGACCAAACAGGCTGGGTACAATTTGGAGAAATTTTGCACATTGCCAACAAAGAAATTAAAGCAGGCAATGCCACTGCGATGATTGTTGTTATGCCCGATGCACAAACTGGTCAGAAAGGTTATACAAATGCACCCGGAGGAGATTGGAATTACGAAGATTTTTTCTTCGACGAATTAATGCCGCACGTTGAAAAAAAGTTTAGGATAAAAAGCGAAAAACGCTACCGTGCAGTTGCAGGACTTTCGATGGGTGGTGGCGGAACTTTTTATTATGCACTACATCGCCCCGACCTATTTTCGTCGGCCTGTCCGCTAAGTGCTTCTACCGGACCGTTAAACAAAGAGGATGCAAGAAAATATATGAACCGCCGTGATATGACTGATGCAACAGAAACTGAAAAAAATGAATGGATTAAAAATTATAGTGTTTTGGAATTAGTTAAAAATATGCCCGAAAATCAAAAAAAACAAGTTAATTGGTTTATTGATTGTGGCGACGACGACTTTTTATATGAAGGAAATTCACTGGTTCATATAGAAATGCGGAAAAATGAAATTCCACACGAATTCAGAATTCGACAGGGAGGACATAATTGGACTTATTGGCGAGAATCATTAACTGTTGTTTTATCGTTTATTTCCGATACATTTCATCAACATTAAAATTAATCTAATACATTAAAAGAAGTTTCGTTAGAAGAATCTTTAGCTTTAAAATAACGCCTCAATAATACTTTTTTCAAATCGCGTACAATTACCTGATGGGAAATAATTTCAATATTATTATAATGTGGAAGTTCCCGTTCTGCTCGTGCAATTTCTTGTTCTGTAATATCTACTTGATATAATACAGAAAGCAATAAGTCATAATTACTCTCAATAAGCAAAGTTATTTGTCTAATTAATTGTTGATGTAATTCGTCATACGCCTGACTGGTATCACCCGAAAAAGTAATTTCAACGCCAAACATTCCAAAGTCTTTCATAATTTGCTCGGCAGTTTCTTTTACAATATCAGACCGATCTAAATAACTCGAAACATTAATATTATTTATTTGTGGAAAATCCATCGTATTCTATTTTATTCAAAATTACTTTAAAAATTATTCACCGCAAATTACTATTGTACTAAATCCAAATATTTCTATTTTTACAATATGGAAACACTTGAAATTAAAAAGCACTGGGAAAATGTTTACAATACTAAAGACACCACTAAAGTAAATTGGCATCAACCAATTCCAGAAACTTCACTGCGTTTAATTAACGAACTAAACATTTCGAAAACAGATAAAATTATTGAAGTTGGAGCCGGCGATAGTTTTCTTGGCGACCATCTTCTCGAAAAAGGATACACAGAAATTACACTATTAGATATTTCGGAAAAAGCATTAAATGACGTAAAATTCAGATTGGGAGAAAAAGCAACAACGATAACATTTAGTAACACCGATATTATACATTTCGTGCCAGAAACTAAATATACAATATGGCACGACCGCGCTGTATTTCACTTTCTTACTAATAAAGCAGATGCTACCAACTACATTAAAACAGCATCAAATAGTTTAATTCCAGAAGGCTTTCTAATTATTGGAACTTTCTCGAACAATGGCCCAGATAAATGCAGCGGTTTAAATGTTCAGCAGTATTCAGAAAAAGAATTAACAGATATATTCAAAATTCATTTTACTAAAATAAAATGTTTTTCAGAAAACCATAAAACACCTTCAGGAGGTAGCCAAAATTTTCTTTTTTGTGTATTTCAACGAAATAAAAACCAATAACAATTGTTATATTTAAACCATACTAAAATAAACATAATCATGAAAAATCTAATTGTCTCTCTATTTCTAATTGTTTTCACCTTGGCTTTAACAGCTCAAAATAATGCTACAAAAAGCGAATTTAGTAGTGCAACTATTTTAGTAGGTAATGTTGTTCAAGATCTTGAAAAATCTATCGACTTTTACACGAATGTTATAGGGATGACACAAACCGGTGAATTTTCTGTTGACAAAGCCAAAGCAACAGAATTGGGGCTTTCTAACAAATATACACTTGACGTAGCAGTGTTAAAGTTGGAAGATTCTCCGAATGCTACCGAGTGGAAAATAATGAGCCTCGGTAAAAAAGCTGGTCATAAAAAACCAAAATGGATACACAACGACACCGGGATGCAATACATTACTATTTTTGTAAACCACCTAAACCCGTTCATCGAAAGGATAAAAAAACATAACGTGGAAATTTTAAGTGGCGAACCATCAAAACTGGGCGACAACAAATATTTCATTCTTGTTCAAGATCCCGATGGTACTTTTATTGAATTAATTGGACCAAAATAAAGCATTATAAATCATTGATCATCTTTAAATTAGCAATAAATATTATTTAAAATTAATCTATTATCATTCAGTTAATCTATTTTTTACTATTTTTGAACAATTAATAAAATTATTCGATTATTTGAATTAGAGTATGAAAAATCGTAAAAAGGTAGAAGCAAAATACAGAACATTAACTATTGGCGAAGAGGTTTTCAATAGTATAACACACGGAATTGGCACATTATTAAGCATTGCGGCACTAGTGTTATTAGTAGTTTTTGCATCAATAAAAGGTAACGCTTGGCACGTAGTAAGCTTCTCCATTTTTGGAACCACTCTTGTATTATTATACTTGTCGTCAACATTATACCATAGTTTTACCAAAATAAAAGTTAAAAATCTATTTGCCCGTTTCGACCATGCAGCCATATTTTTATTGATTGCCGGAACCTACACACCACTATTGTTAACAGTAGTTCGTGGAGCTCTTGGATGGACTTTATTTGGAATTATTTGGGGAGTAGCCATTACAGGAGTTGTAGTTCGATCGATTTATCTTACCAAATTCAGAAAACTAATGGTGGGAATTTATGTTGCGATGGGCTGGATGTTTATTTTTGCTATCATTCCGTTAATTAATAACCTTTCCGGAATTAGCCTGACATTTCTTTTCCTTGGCGGTGGATTATACTCGATTGGTGTTGTTTTTTATGCCTGGAGAAATTTAAAATATGGACATGGCATTTGGCACCTGTTTGTTTTGGCAGGCAGCATAATGCACTTCTTCTCTATAATTTACATTTTGAATTAAATATCTTTTCAATCTAATTTCTTAAATTTTTCGAATGCTGAATCCCAATCTAATTTTGGAGATGGTTTATACATTGTTACCTCGAATGAATTTCTGATAACTTTACGAATGTTGCTTAACGATTTTACTGCGCCAATTGCTTTGGCTTGCATCATTAAATTACCAATTGCAGTAGCTTCTGTTGGACCAGCAAAAACAGTAATACCAATTGCATCGGCAGTTAATTGGTTCATTATTTTATTATGTGCGCCACCACCAATAATATGCAGTTTTTCAATATTATTACCCGTTAGAAATTCTATTTGATTTATTGTGAATTTGTATTTCAACACTAAACTATCATATATACAACGAGCAATTTCACCCTTAGTTTTAGGAATTGGTTGCTCTGTTTTTTCGCAATAATTTTGAATAGCAACGGGCATGTTTACAGGGTTTAAAAACACTGAGTTATCAGGGTTAATTAAACATTTAAATGGCTCAACAGCATTGCTTAAATCAACAATTTCTTGCCAATCCATCTCTTTCTCCTCCTCCCAAATACGTTTACACTCTTGAATTAGCCACATTCCCATTATATTTTTCAGGAAACGTGTTGTGCCATCAACACCTCCTTCGTTGGTAAAATTCATCTCCAAAGTTTTGTCAGATACCAACGGCACCTTACATTCTATCCCCAACAACGACCAAGTGCCTGAACTTAAATATGCCCAGTTATCTCCATCAGCAGGAACAGAAGCAATTGCAGAAGCGGTATCGTGTGAAGCAACCGCAAAACAAGGAATTTCATCACTCCCAGTTTCTTTCTGAACTTCAGCCAATATTTTTCCGATTTCATCTCCTGGCTGAACAATTTCGCCCATTAATTGCATTGGAATTCCAGCCGCCTCAAATAGTTTAGGCTCCCATTCAGGTTTCCCGGGCTTCAATAATTGCGAAGTACTGGAAATAGTATATTCATTCTTCTTTACTCCTGTAAACAGATAATTCAAGGTGTCTGGTGTAAACAGTAAGCTCTCAGCAATTTTTAATCTCGAAAAATTTTCTTTAGCCGATGCAAACAATTGGAACAGAGTATTAAACTGCATAAACTGAATTCCAGAAAGAAAGTAAGTTTCGTTTTTAGGCATTACTTTAAAATAGTCCTCCATTGCATTGTCGGTACGATGATCGCGGTAAGCAAACGGCAAACCAATTAGTTGTCCCTCGCTGGTTACTAATGAGTAATCTACTCCCCAAGTATCAATTCCAATAGAATCCGGCTGAATATTATGTTTAGAAATACACTTTTTCAACCCTGTTTTTAACTCATCAAACAAACTAAAAATATTCCAATAATATTTCCCATGAATCAAACTCATTTGATTTTTAAAACGATGAATCTCTAACAGCTCTAACTTTTCGCCACTAAGTTTTCCAAGAATTGCCCGTCCACTTGAGGCTCCCAAATCAAAGGCTAGAAAATGGTTTGTATTCATCTAAATATATTTTTAAAATAGTTTACCAAAATAGTATTTTTCAACGAGAAGAACAATCCTGCGCTATCCTGAAAATTGCTATAAAAAGTTAATAAATTATGTAAAAAAAGATATTATTGAAATAACTAAAGTTTATTTAAATTGCATCATTAAAATTAAACTAAAAATATAATTATGAGACGCTTCAAAAACATACTTCTAATTTCTATTTTTTCGTTATTTGTTATACAACCTGTTCTCGGGCAAAGTTTTTTAAATAAACTATCGAAGCGAATTTCAGAAGAGACCAAAGATCAAAAAGGTGATTCCTCGTCGGAAGAACTAGATATTAATAATATTCTTAAAGGATTTGGATTAGCGACTAATCCGGTTGCAACTGCCGATGTTTATACTTTTAATCATCTTATTAAAATGCACCTCGAGAATTTTGACAATAAGGGAAATAAAAATGGTGAGAATGAGTTTATAACCCACTTTAATACCAAGACAAAAAGCATGGCTTATCGGGCCATTTCTAATGATTCAGATTCTGGAGAAGGGCTTTTTATTATTGATACTGAAAATGAAGCTACAATTATTCTGACCGAAGATAATGGAGAAAAAGCAGGTATTGTTTATGGAATGGGAGGTTATTTTGAATCTATTGGAGAAGATTATGACGTAGATGATTTAGATATTTCGGAAACACCGGAAACTTATTTGGCAAATCCAAATGTAAAGAAAACCGGACGTACAAAAACCATTGCCGGATATAAATGCGAAGAGTTTATTTATAACGATGAATATACAAAATCGAATATTTGGATTACCAAAGATATGAAACTGAATACAAAAGACTTTATGAGCACACTTTTTAAAACTAGTATGGCATCATCGCACGGAATGGGATGGGGTTATATGATGGAGGCAACTTCTATTGACAGAGAGAGTGGTGAAAAATCGATTATGGTAGTTACAAAAGTAGATACTAACTCTAACGTAAAATTCAGTATGAGTGACTACAAAATTACTAATTTGGGATCTTTTCAGCCCCCAGTAGAGAAATAGCAAATGAGTTTAAGCGCATAAAACAGAGTGATTTTATAATTGGGATAATTGGAAGTTTATCTTTGTTATTCTGAAACACAAAATGGGTAAATCTAATAACTAGATTTACCCATTTTGTTTGTAAAGATTAAAAATCGTTGCTCTATAAAATTCCTAATTTAGTTTTTACTAAAGGAAATAAATCTAAACTTTCATTCGATTTATAAAGAACAACTTTCTGTCCAATATCAAAAACATATATCAAACCTTTTTCTTTTGCTACTTCGGCAATTGCTTCTTCGGCCATAACAAAAACAGGCTGTAATAACTCACCTTGCTTTTGTTGAAGTTGCTGCTGTGCAGTTTGTTGATAATTCTGAATTCGCTGCTGAATATCCTGAATCTCAGTGATTTTAGCAGTTTTCTTTATTTCAGAAGCATCTTCGCCAAGCTGTTCGAAAGAAGCTAATTTAGTTTGATAATCAGTTTGCATCTCACCAAAAATATCCTCTACATCAGATTGAAACTTATTAAACTCTGCTTCGGCATTTGCTCTTTCTGGCATAATCTGAACTATCGCTTGAATATCAATATGTCCGAATTTTGGCGTTTGTGCACTTACAGCTGTTGTTGCAATCGCAAATAGAAGAACAATAGCTAATTTCATTAAATTTCTCATAATCAATTTTGTATTAAAAAAATTTTTGCAAATATAGTATTTAAATTATTTATATCCGAGTTTTTGAAGTACTTGGTCACTCAAGTCGTACCGGGGGTTTGTAAAGAATAGTGTAGTACCTCCGGCTTTATCAAAAATTAAAGCATAACTACCATCTGTAGCCAATTCCTGAACTGCATTAAAAATATCATCCTGAATAGGTTTTACCAACCCCTGACGTTTTGTAAACAGATCGCCACTTGGCCCAAAATACTTCCGTTGTAGCTGTTTATAATCCTTTTCTTTAGAGATTATAACATCTTCTCGTTTACGCTTCATATCTTCGGAAAGCAGAACACTTTCTGCTTGAAAATCTCCATACATCTGCTCAATTTCAGAGTGCATAGATTCTAACTCTTTTTGATATTGCGACGACAACTGATTTAATTGTTGCTGGGCTGCAGTAAACGCCGGAATATTTTCCATAATATATTCAGAATCTATAAATGCATATTTTTGCGCATTTACTGCAACAAACAATATAAAGAGTGCTGTAATTGTTAAAACTATTTTTTTCATTGCTATTCTATTAAATTTAACTGACACTGTTTATCATATTCCATGCCAAAACCAATATTATTAAAACTGCTGGCCAATAACAAAGTGGAATTGACTGCCATTTGCATCTGGATTACCAACTACATCATCGAACCCATAACCCCAGTCGATAC
>DAOVTY010000091.1 GCA_030632865.1 Bacteroidota bacterium | reverse complement strand
CTTCATTCATCAACTGAATTTCGCCATCAAAAATCTCGACATTTAAAGTGAGGTAGGTTTTTATTCCGTTTTCAGATGCAATTTTAACAATCTTTTTCAGGTCGTCGAGTGTAAAATTATTTGCCGAACGCGAACGCATATTTAGGTGTTCTATACCAAAATATACAGATCCGGCTCCTCCTTGAATAGCTCCCATTAACGATTCGTACGAACCAACTGGAGCCATTATTTCAATATCTCTTCTCTTCATCACATGAATAATTTTGGGTGGCAAAGGTAAGATATTTTGGAAAATGCCCGCTGTAGGAAAATAGGCAAATAAAATGTTGTTTTGAAAATTACTGTTTAATTAACCGAACCATTCGGAGAGCCGTATCCATAAAAATAATTCGTGGATTTCCATTCATAGAGATGTGTTTTATTGCTAACTCAAATTCACTAAAAAACGACATAATATTTCGTTCGTTAATAAACGGTGCAAACCGGGCACCCCACTCTTTTTCCTCCTTTTTTAAATAAACCAGGTTGCTCTGTTTCATGTTCATAACAAAGTATTCGCGAATTATTCGCAATGCAAAACTGAAGAACGCTTTTTGTTTATCTCGGCCAATTGAAGCCATTTCGTTTGCCCACTCAATTTGTTCTAAAACCTCTCTTTTATATGCATATCGCATCATCTCCTGAAATTTCTGAAAATAGAATTGCTCGTCTTCGTTGGGATTTAAAAATTCGAGTGCTTTTATATAATTACCGTTTGCAAGATGAACTGCATCGGGAATAATTATTTCATTAATTCCTTCGGTATTTTGCAGTGCATTTCCAATGGCTTCCTTTTGTATAAAAGGGAAATTAATCAATTGCGTTCTTGAACGGATTGTGCCAATAACAGCCTCTTCGTTTTCGGTAATTAAAATAAAAAGTGTTTTGCTGGGTGGCTCTTCAATTAGTTTTAATAGTTTGTTAGAACAGGCTGCGTGCATTTTTTCGGGAAGCCAAATTATCATCACTTTAAATTCCGACTCGAAAGATTTTAAGTTTAGTTTTTTAATAATTGAATCGCTTTCGCGCTCGTAAATTAAACCCTGTGCATTTTCTGCATCGATGTGAGACAACCACTGACTTAAATTAAAGTATGGATTTTTTTGCACCATTTCTCTCCAGTAGGGAAGGAAATCGTCGCTAACCGGTTTATTGAATTTTTTAGAATTAAATACCGGAAATACAAAATGTAAATCGGGGTGTGCAAGTTTTTGGTATTTATGGCACGATGAACAAACCCCACATGAATCTGTATCAGTACGATTGTGGCACGAAACATATTGTGCATACGCAATTGCCATTGCAACTTTCCCTGTTCCCTCGGGTCCCGAAAAAAGTTGTGCGTGGCTAATTCTTTCCTCGGTTATCGATTTAATTAGCCGTTTTTTTAATTCCTCTTGTCCAATTACATCTTTAAAAAACATGCCTCAAAAATAGCTTTTTAATAATTGAAATTCCAAGTTGTAAGTACCAAAAAACAAATAAAGTTTAATAATCAAAAGTTCAATTTTCAAAATTGCAAACTTGTTGGAGTTAAGCAATTTAGGTTTTTGGTATTATTTGAGATTTGGAGTTTGATAATTGGTGTTTTTCAATAATATTAGAGTTACCACAATATTAAATTGTTTTCAACCGAAAATGACTCTTAATTGGTGCGAGATATATTTTTTACCTTTGGTTAGTTTTTAAAAATTCAATAAAAATATAATAAAATGCAAACAATTAGCAACTACAATTTTAAAGGTAAAAAAGCACTTATTCGTGTTGATTTTAACGTACCGTTAAATGAAAATTTTGAGATTACCGATGATACCCGAATGCGGGCAGCATTACCAACCATTAAAAAAATAATTGAAGGTGGTGGTTCTCCAATTATCATGTCACATCTTGGTCGTCCAAAAAATGGTCCCGAAGATAAATTTTCTTTGAACCCTTTAGTAAATCATTTGTCGGAATTACTTGGTGGTGCAACTGTAAAAATTGCTCCGGATTGTATTGGCGATGAGGTAAAAAAGATGGCGAATAATGTTCAGCCTGGAGAAGTTTTGATTTTAGAGAACTTGCGTTTTTACAAAGAGGAGACAAAAGGAGACGAAGGTTTTGCAGCAAAATTAGCCGAAAATGGTGATTGTTGGGTGAACGATGCTTTCGGGACTGCTCACCGTGCGCATGCATCAACAGCAGTAATTGCTAAGTTTTTTCCGACCGATAAAATGTTTGGATATTTAATTGAAAGCGAAGTTAAAAGTTTGGATAAAGTTGTAAAAGAGCCACAACGTCCGTTTACGGCAATTATGGGTGGTGCAAAAGTATCTTCGAAAATTACGATTATTGAAAATTTGCTCGATAAAGTTGACAATCTGATTTTAGGAGGTGGAATGACGTTTACTTTTGTAAAGGCAAATGGAGGTAAAGTTGGTGGATCGATTTGTGAAGACGATTTTTTAGATACTGCTAAAAATATACAGAAACTTGCTGTAGAAAAGGGAGTTAATTTAGTTATTGCAACCGATGTACTTGCGGCCGACGATTTTAGTCAGGATGCAAATACCAAAGTGGTTCCTTCAGGAGAAATTCCTGAAGGTTGGGAAGGTTTGGATGCCGGACCGGAAAGTATCGCAATGTTTAAAGAGGTAATAGAAAAATCGGGAACTATTCTTTGGAACGGCCCAGTTGGAGTTTTCGAAATAGAAAAATTTTCGGGTGGTTCTGTGGCAATTGGCAATGCAGTTGTTGAGGCTACTAAAAATGGTGCATTCTCGCTTGTGGGCGGCGGCGATTCGGTAGCTCTAGTAAATCAGTTTGGTTTTGCTGATGGTGTTTCCTATATTTCGACTGCCGGCGGAGCTTTATTGGAATATTTAGAAGGGAAAACTCTTCCGGGTATTGCAGCAGTTCGTGGAGAATAATAGTATAGTTTTTTAATCTCCTATTATGGGGAAACTAAAAATGGCTGAAGTTTAAACTTCAGCCATTTTTTATGAGTTAAATTACATCGTGTTTATTTTGAAATCTTAGATTAAAGTTTTAATCTGTTCAATAATACTTTCTGCTAAGTTATCTGCATTTTCCATCGAACCTGCTTCTGCATAAATACGAATTATTGCTTCGGTGTTAGATTTACGTAAATGCACCCACGAGTTTTCGAAATCTATTTTTACCCCGTCGATATCCGTTATTTTTTCAGTGGAATATTTCTCTTTTATTTTTACAAGAATTGCATCCACATCAATATCAGGTATCAATTCAATCTTATTTTTAGAGATAAAATAGTCGGGATATGTTTTGCGTAGTTCAGAACATTTTAAACCCGATTTTGCAAGATGTGTTAGAAATAGTGCTGCACCAACCAGCGAATCGCGACCACTGTGACTTGATGGATAAATAATTCCTCCATTTCCTTCGCCGCCAATTACTGCATTTGTCGCCTTCATTTTTGCCACAACGTTTACTTCTCCAACAGCAGATGCTGTGTAACTTTGCCCATATTTTTCGGTGATAACACGTAACGCACGGCTCGACGATAAATTGGAAACTGTGTTGCCCGGAGTCTGGCTTAAAATATAGTCGGCTACCGCAACAAGTGTATATTCTTCGTTAAACATTGTTCCATCTTCGTTTATTATTGCAAGGCGATCAACATCGGGGTCAACCACAAAGCCAACATCAACTTTGCTGTTACGGATAATCTCCGAAGTTTCAACCAAATTTTCGGGAAGTGGTTCTGGAATATGTGCAAAATGCCCCGTTGGTTCGCAATTAATTTCAACAATATTTTTAATATTTAAAGCTTTAAAAAGAGCTGGCATCGCAATTCCTCCTACCGAATTTACTGCATCGATAGCAACAGAAAATCCTGCATTTTTTATTGCTTCTATATCAACCAAATCTAAATTTAAAACATGTTGAACATGAATGTCTGTATAATCTTTTTCAGAAACTTTCCCTAAATCATCTACTTCAGAAAAATTAAAATCTTCGGCATCAGCAATTTTCAGAATTGTTTCTCCTTCTAAAGCATTTAAAAATTCACCTTTATTGTTGAGTAATTTTAGTGCATTCCACTGTTTCGGGTTGTGGCTTGCTGTTAGAATAATTCCACCGTCAGCATTTTCTCCGGTAACAGCAATTTCAGTAGTTGGTGTAGTTGCCAATCCAATATTTATCACATCGCAGCCCATTCCAACTAACGTTGAAACAACAATAGAACTTACCATTTCTCCAGAGATTCGGGCATCGCGCCCTACAACAATTTTAAGCTTTTCTTTTGCGGCACTTTGTTTTGCCCAAGTTGCATACGAAGCTGTAAACTTTACTAGATCAAGCGGACTAAGTCCTTCTCCCGGTTTCCCTCCAATGGTTCCTCTAATTCCTGAAATTGATTTTATTAATGTCATTTAATTTGAGTTTAGGAAGTAAAAATAATAAGTAAAATGGAGAAAGTCGAATGAATAAGTTTAATCTTCAATTTCGTTCAACTCTTTTAAAGTTTGTTTTAGTTTGTGAAAGTAATTACCGTATAAACGGCGAAACCCCCAACGTAAAAATATAAAAATACCACCTACCGTAATAATCAGAAAAACCAGACCAATAACAATTTGAAGAAACAGCTGATCGAACTGAATTTCAGAAAACGGAATTTCTCTACTTTCTAATTCCGATACCGATTCTTGATACAAACCGGATATAAAACCCAGTGTCATAGTAAATGTAAGAGTAATTAATGCTAAATAAAATAGGCGTTGATAGAGTTTGAGTGTATCAATTATTTTTCGGAGAGTTTCTTTTAAGTCGCATATTGCATCGCAACTTTTTTTCACTAAATAATATTTAATAGCAAAATATATAAAGGTTGTAAAAATTAGGGTATTACTAAAAATGCCAATAAACAGAATCCAGTCGGGTACAATTATGTTTACCTTTTCCATTATTATAGGAGTAACAATAAACTCGTCGAGCGCAATTATAAGCATTATCGCAAACAAAATAACAAAGCCAATTTTAATGTTGCGTTCAACACGCTCAATTATATTTTTAGTGCGCTTGCTCAGCATCGCCTTTAGTTGTTCTTCGTTCAACTCGCGATTAGACGATAATTTGTTCCACGTATTTTTTAAATCTGTTAATTCCATTAATCTACTCTTCCGTTGTCATTAACTTTTTCAATTTTTTCTTAATCCGGTTCATTTTTACCCTCACATAATTTTGGGTAATTCCGGTTATTTCAGCAATCTCTTCGTACTTTTTATTCTCGAAATAGAGAAGTACAATCGATTTTTCGACACCTGAAAGTTGAGCCACTGCCCTATGTAACTGTTTTATATTTTCCTCGGTTTCTATGTCATAACTATTATCTTCAATCTGAAAATTATCGTATGTAAGTCGGTTCTGGTCAGGCCTACGTTTTGCTTTTTTAAACGATGTAATGGCAGTATTCAGTGCCACTCGATACATCCAAGTCGAAAACTTCGACCTGTTTTGGAAAGTAGGAAATGATTTCCATAGCTGCGCCACAATCTCCTGAAACAAGTCATTGCGGTCTTCCTGCACATCGCAATAAATGTTACACACTTTATGTATAATCCCTTGATTTTTCTGAACTATTTGTATGAATTCCTTTTCCAAAACTGAAATATTAGTAACAGATAAATTTTAAAATTACAAGTTACAATTTTGATTTTACTAATAATACTGAATGCATATCATTCATTTTGAAATGTTTTTGGTATAAGTGCGTCCGGGCAGGCTTTCCGCTTTACCGGTTTTGCCAACTCCTTGTTTTGTAGATGCATACGTGGGCTTCCTTCGTCAGCCTCCGTTGCTTAACAAAACATAGTCGTTGCCTGCAACAGGGTGCCGCTTCAATCCTTGGCGCGGCAGCAAGAGTTAATAAATTAATTTCTTTTTAAAAAGATTACTTCATTTTCTGAAAGGAATCGCCATTTTCCGCGAGGTAAATTTTTCTTTGTAAGCCCTGCAAAATATACCCGGTCAAGTTTTTTTACACGGTAACCAAAATGTTCAAAAATACGCCTTACAATTCTGTTTTTACCAGAGTGAATTTCAATACCAACTTCTGTTTTTTCCTCTTTATTTATATAGCTAATATCGTCCGAAGCAATTTTCCCATCTTCCAATTCAATCCCATTTGCAATATCTTCTAGGTGGTTTTTCTCAACTGGTTGGTCTAACGAAACCTGATATACTTTCCTCATTTTGTGACTTGGGTGTGTCAATCTTTTAGAAAGGTCGCCATCGTTTGTAAACAATAGAACTCCGGTAGTATTTCTATCTAATCTGCCAACCGGGTAAATTCTTTCCGAGCAGGCATCTTTTATCAAATCCATTACAATTTTATCAGCATGCGGGTCGTCGGTTGTTGTAACAAAGTTTTTTGGTTTATTAAGTAGTAAGTAAACTTTTTTCTCCGGATTCAGTTTCCTCCCATCAAATCTTACCTCGTCAACTGGTTTTACTTTTACGCCTAATTCCGTTACTTGTTTTCCGTTAACGGTAACCATTCCGGCTGTAATATATGTGTCAGCTTCTCGCCGCGAGCAAACACCGGCATTGGCAATGTAACGATTCAAGCGCATTTCGTCGGTTGAGCCTTTTTTCTTTGGAATATTTCCACTCGAAGCAGCTCTTTTCGTTTTTGTAAACGATTTTCTGTAAACAGGTTTTTGTTGTGGTTTAAAAGAGTTATCCGATCCCGAATTTTTAGAACGTCCGGAACTTTTAGTTACACGGCTTTTCCCTTCTCTTTTCCCCCCTGTCTCTTGCGGTTTCCTTTTATTGTAATTATTGTTCATTGCTTTTGACTTATTTTTGCAAAGGTCGGAAATTTTCTGAATTTAGTGGCTCTTTAAAAATTATCTATTAATTTCGAATTCAATCGTTTACATTTGAATAATAATAAGAAAAAATAAATATGCAATCACACGAAATTGACTATAAAATTATAGGTCACGATGTACAGTTAGTTGAAATTGAATTAGATCCGGGCGAAACTGTAATAGCCGAGGCAGGAACCATGCTTTATATGGAAGATGGAATAGATTTTAATACCAGAATGGGAGATGGTTCAAGCCCAAAAGCTGGATTTTTCGACAAAGTGCTTTCAGCAGGATCTAGGTTAATAACTGGCGAGTCATTGTTTTTAACTCACTTCACCAATCAAGGATGGGGTAAAAAACACGTAGCTTTTTCGGCTCCATATCCCGGAACAATTATCCCTTTGAATTTAGCACATTTGGGTGGAAAAATTATTGTTCAGAAAGATGCATTTTTGTGTGCTGCATTAGGAACAAAAATATCAATATCATTTAACAAAAAACTGGGAGCCGGATTTTTTGGTGGCGAAGGATTTATTCTACAGCAGTTGCAAGGTGATGGAAATGCGTTTATTCATGCAGGAGGTACTGTAATTGAACGACAATTAAACAACGAAATGCTTCGTGTTGATACTGGTTGTATTGTTGGTTTCGAAACTTCAATAGAGTATAATATTGAGCAAGCTGGCGGACTCCGTTCAATGGTTTTTGGTGGCGAAGGTATTTTTCTGGCAACGTTACGAGGAACAGGTAAAGTGTGGTTGCAAAGTATGCCAATAAGAAAATTAATTGCTCAGCTTTCATCTGGAGGTGGTAATGCCAGAAAAGAAGCACGCGGTGGGCTTTTAGAAAATCTTCTGGAAAGATAGGAGAAAGTTACAATATCGGATTATAGCCTAAAAAATTAGCAGAAAAGACTAAAACTCACGCCGTGAATAATAGGGAAAAGTAGCTCAGAAATACAGTTGTCATTAATAGTATTTATCTGACAAATTGGATACGAGGGAAATATTTTACGCTTTTACCCTTTAAAGTTCTTACAGCATTTACAACTATAAATACCAAATTGTAACCATATAAAAAGAGTAATGATATTAAATAAAATAGTAAAACTTTTTTCATCGAATCTGTAACTAATGCAGGCGAAATATCTCCTGCATTTTCAATTGCTTCAAAAGTCCAATATGTACGAAGGACTAAAAACAGAGGGATTGTTATAAAGAAGATAATATTCCATGTTATCTGAAAATTCAAAATATCAGCACCAATTCTATACACATTTTTTATTTTGTCTTTTTTATTTATCCACAAAATAGAAGGTACAATAATGCCTAAAACCGGAAATACAAGAAATGCTAGAGCCGATAGATTTAAATAGTATAAATAAGAATTATCTTCCGCTTGTTTCCATTCAATTAATTCGTCTGGTGTAACATTTAATGTATTTGCCAATCTTTTTAATGTATCTCCGCGAGGATCAGTTTCTCCATTTTCAATTCGTTGAATAGTACGAAGGCTCAACCCTGAATTTTCGGCAAGGAGTTCCTGAGAAATTCCTCTACGGTTGCGTAAATCTTTTACTCTTTTTGATAATTGTTTTTCGCTCATTTTTTAGTTTTTAAAATTCAAGGTAAAAGTATTTTGAACATGAATTGATTGTTGCGTCACTATTACGACATTTTTACGTCAACTTTGTCAGATAATAAAACTTATATTTTTTATTCTAAAGTCGAACTGAATTTTGCAGTTTATACTGTTCCGTTAAACTTCTAACTTCAAATAGGGAGTTGATTGAATTTACAGCGTGAGCCATAAACAAATATCAGTAAAAAATAAATAAAGCCACGCAATTTACAAGAACTCACGCCGTGAATATTTTCTTGCCAATTCATAAATGTTTTATACCACACCCGGCAAACTAATTCCGTTTATTTTTCGGTATAAATCGAGGGCAAAAATATCTGTCATTCCTGATACAAAATCTACAATTGATTGAATTTTTAGGTAAACAGAATCGCTTTCAACTTTGTATTGTTGAGGTAAAAGCGAGAGTATTTTTTTGCTGTACATATCATTGGGATTCATAATTGCACCCACAAATTCTTCCAATAAAGTTCCTATAATTTTATATCCGGCAATCTCTATTTCAACTACCGAACGGTGGGCATAAATTTGCGAATACGAAATTTGTTTCACATTGTCCATTGCTTCGGCTTGCCTGTTTTGCAGCGAGCCAATTAAACTTCCGGCAAAATTGCCATCCATAATATTTTGTTCATTTTCTTCAAAAATACGAATGCTTTCGTTAATAAGTTTCCCAATAACCCCGGCTCGTAAATAACTAATTTGCTCGTTTTTATCAGAAACTTTAGACATTGTTTTATCAATGCTTGCAAAGGTTTTTTTATCAGAAACAGAATCATAAAATCCCAGATATAAATCTTTTGTTTGTTCGAAACTTAAAATCCCCAGTTTAAATGCATCTTCCAAATCCATAATTTGGTAGCAAATATCGTCGGCCGCTTCAACTAAATACACAAGCGGGTGGCGAACAAAACTTTCAGTATTATTTGGCTGCGAAGCAATTTCAAGTTCAGTTGCAATATTTTTATAATCCTCTTTCTCCGATTGAAAAAAACCAAATTTTGGCTTTTTTGCCAGCACCGATTCGTATGGATATTTTACAATTCCGGCAAGAGTTGAGTAAGTTAATGCAAAACCTCCAGGCCGTTTCCCGTTAAATTGGTGTGTTAAAATGCGAAATGCATTTGCGTTTCCATCGAATAAAGTAAAATCTTTCCACTCGCTTTCTGTAAGTTGAGGCTGAAATTCTTGCCCCGCACCCTTTGTGAAAAAATTTGAAATGGCCGCCTCGCCTGAATGGCCAAACGGAGGGTTTCCCAAATCGTGAGCTAAACACGAAGTTGAAACAATAGTTCCTAATTCAGAAATAAATGGATTTTTGGGATATTTATTTACTAATTTCTCTGATAGCATGCTTCCTAGCGATCGTCCAACACTTGCAACTTCGAGGCTGTGAGTTAGCCGGTTGTGTACAAAAATATGCTCGGGCAGGGGGAAAACTTGGGTTTTATTTTGCATCCTTCTAAAAGGCGATGAGAAAATAATACGGTCGTAATCGCGCTGAAATTGTGTGCGGTCTTCCGATTTATTTGAAGACATCCAACCTTCCATTCCCAGCCGCTTTGTTGATAGTAATTTATTCCAATCCATGTTTTTTAATCTTATAACGAATTTAGTTGAATTTTTGAGCAAAATTGCAAATCATAAAAAACAAAAATCCAAATAATATTTAATACTAAATTTCAAAAAAATAAAAAGACGTTTTGAGTTTTGACAATAGTTTTTTGAATTATCAAAGCGTGTAGGTAGAGTACTTTTTTACCTGTTTTGCCAATTCGCGAGCCTGGTAATCTGTAATACTATTTAATTTTTCCCAAAAT
>DAOVTY010000032.1 GCA_030632865.1 Bacteroidota bacterium | reverse complement strand
GCTCTAATCCCACACTAACTCTTAATTGTGTAGGGAAAACTCCAGCGGCTATTTGTGCCTCTTCAGGTAATTGCTGATGCGTAGTTGCTGCTGGTTGAATAATTAACGTTTTTGCATCTCCAACATTAGCAAGATGACTAACCAATTCTAAATTATTTACCAAGTTATTTGCATTTTCCTTATTACCTTTTACAACAAACGATAAAACTCCACCAGCACCTTTCTTCAAATATTTTTTTGCATTCTTGTATGATGGATGATTCTCTAATCCGGGATAACTTACACTATCGACTTTCGGATGCTGCTCCAACCATTTTGCTAATGCCAAGGTATTTTCAACATGTTTATCCATGCGCAACGACAGTGTTTCCAAACCTTGAATTAATAGGAATGAGTTGAATGGACTAATTGCTGCACCAAAATCACGAAGACCTTCAACACGTGCTTTTATAATAAATCCGATATTACCAAAATCGCTATCAAAATTAAATACATCCCAATATTTTAGTCCGTGGTAACCTTCTGACGGTTCTGTAAAACCAGGAAATTTTCCGTTACCCCAGTTGTATGTACCGGCATCGATAATTACACCGCCAATACTTGTTCCATGACCGCCAATCCATTTTGTTGCCGATTCAACAACAATGTCTGCTCCATGTTCTATCGGACGGAAAAGATACCCAGCGCCGGCAAAAGTATTATCAACAATTAACGGGATATCGTGTTTTTTAGCCAAAGCGGCAAGCAAATCAAAATCGGGAATATTAAACCCCGGATTTCCAATAGTTTCGAAATAGATAGCTTTGGTATTTTCGTCTATTAATTTTTCGAATGAGGTGGCATTTAAATCTTCGGTAAACCTTGCTTCAATTCCCAATCGTTTAAATGTTACTTTTAACTGATTGTACGAACCACCATACAAATATGGTGACGAAACAATATTATCACCGATATCTAGAATTGTACTGAATACCAAGAATTGTGCTGCATGTCCTGACGCAACTGCCAATGCTCCAACACCTCCTTCTAAAGCAGCAATACGCTGTTCAAAAACATCTGAAGTAGGATTCATTATTCGAGTGTAAATATTGCCAAACTCTTTTAAGGCAAACAAATTTGCAGCATGTTCTGAATCATTAAAAACATACGATGTAGTCTGGTAAATTGGTACTGCCCTAGAATTAGTAGCACTATCGGGTTGTTGACCTGCATGTAATTGCAGAGTTTCAAAGTTTAATTTTTTTGTTGTCATCTTGTTTATTTTTTTGGATTATAAAATCTTAATTATTGTTATTTTGTAGTTGTTATATTATTATTTCGCCCCACTATTTATTGGCTAATTGAGAAAAAAAATTAAAAGAATGCATTATAAATTTCACGAACACTTTTTACTTTATTAGAACTTTCTACAACAAGGTAACTTGCTAAATCTGAAGCTCCAGAACCACTCAGTAAAACATTAATTTTATTATTAGCAACGGCACTAAATATTTTTGCAGAAACTCCATAATTAGTCTCCATTCCGTGTCCAATAATTCCAATTAGCGACACATCTTTTTTCAAAGATATTTCTTTAACAGATGAAAAACCAAGTTGCTGTATTAGTACTAATGCTTTATCGCCGGTTTGTTTGCCAAGAACCAAATTTATTGAAGTTTGCGAAGTGATTACTGATTTAATATTAATTCCGGCATCGTTTAATTGAGTTGTAACTTTTGCCAAAATACCCGGTTTTAAACCAACCCCCGGACCATCTAATTTCAACAACGAAATATCATCGGAGCAAGCTACACTTTTTACAATTTGATTTTCGATGAAAGTTTCGGTATTTATAACTGTTTCCACATTCCCTTCAGAAGTAGAAGAATTAATTACCTCAATTGGAATATGTTTGTGTTCCAGCGGTTCAACCGTTCGCGGATGAAATGAATAATGCTCGAAATAAGCCAATTCACTTGCTTCTGAATAAGTCAGCCTTTTTATAACTGGCGGATCTATAACAATCTGAGGATCTGCTCTCTGAAAATCGTTATCCAAATCCCAAAGTTCTAGTTTTTTTGCTCCCAATTCACTAGTTAAAAACGCCGCAGAATAATCGGCTGCCGATTTTCCAGTTCTTGCAATTTTACCGTTTCCTGTAATTCCATACGAACCAGGAACTATAAAAATAGATTCAGGAAGTTTAGAAATAGCATAATTGTTTATCGATACAAAAGTAGAATTTCCGAAATCAGAAGTGGTCTCTAAGTCAATATCTTCAGGCCATAAAACTCTTATCTCTTGCGAAATTTCATTCCATTGATTTTTTAAAATTTCAACCGAAAGTTTTTCACTAAAACTAATTATCTGATCTTTTAACGTTGGCGAATAATCACCTATTAACGCAACGCCCTTTAACAGGTTACCAAGTTGATTTGCCAATTGTTGAAACTCAATAGATATTTTATCTCCTGCTTTTTCGATATAAATAGAATCAAGTTTTTCTAACAGCCTATTTGTATTTAAATCTTGTTGAAAAACATTAAAAATACTTTGCTCGATAATGTAAAGCAATTCAGGAATTGCAGAAACTACAACAAACTTACGTTGACTACTTTTCCCTAAATATCTATTTAAATTTTGAATTGATTTTGGGTTGCCAATATGACTACCACCCAGGCGAATAATAATATTCGACATAATTTATGCTTTGAAAAATTTTGATTCTTTTTTAAATACTCGTAACAAATGTGCCTTCAATCAATAGATAATCATCGAAAGAAGGCTAGCGCATACGCATAAAAAACGACGACAACATGAATTTAGCACAACATTGAACTGCTGATGCTTTTAAAGAAATATTTCGAAATTCTAAATTCATTAATATCGATTTTGTATTCAGCAAATATAAATTGATTTTTTAAATATCCAATTTATTTGGAATCAGTTTAAATAAAATTAATGTTTAAAATAAATTTGAACAAAATTCGAATTCGAAAGTTAATTATGCAAGTATTCGAATTAAATTAATAGTAAACTATTTAATTATATTTACACTCTATTAACTTTGCAAGCGAAAAATATTCATTAATAATTGAGCATGGGTAACAATTTATTGAAAGGAAAAAGAGGAATAATTTTTGGAGCATTAAATACTGATTCTATTGCATGGAAAGTGGCTGAAAGGGCTCATGAAGAAGGAGCAATAATGACTCTTACTAACGTTGCAGTAGCACTTAGAATGGGTGAAACACAAAAGCTCGCAGAAAAATTAAATACCGAAGTTATTGGTGCAGATGCAACCAATATTGATGACCTGAATAATTTATTTATTAAATCGATGGAGCTTTTAGGAGGCAAAATTGATTTTGTTTTACACTCAATTGGAATGTCACCAAATGTTAGAAAAGAGCGTCATTACAGCGATTTAAATTATAGCTATTTAGATAAAACTCTTGATGTATCTGCAGTTTCATTTCATAAAGTTTTGCAAACTGCACGTAAATTAGATGCAATTAACGAGTGGGGCTCAGTTGTTGCCTTATCGTATGTTGCAGCGCAGCGTACATTTTTTGGATATAATGACATGGCAGATGCAAAATCACTACTAGAGTCGATAGCACGCAGTTTCGGTTATATTTATGGAAGAGAGCGACGTGTTAGAATAAATACTATTTCGCAGTCGCCAACTCTTACTACAGCCGGAAGCGGAGTTGCCGGATTTGATAGATTGTTAGATTTTTCTGAGAGAATGTCGCCACTTGGCAATGCAACCGGAGATGAATGTGCAGATTATTGTATCACACTATTTTCCGATTTAACTAAAAAAGTTACGATGCAAAACCTTTTTCACGATGGTGGATTTTCGAATATGGGAATGAGTTTAAGTGTACTTCAGCAATATGAAAAAGGTTTGACTCATAATGAAAAAATCGGACAAGACTCTGATGCTAAAGATCATAGCTTTGATTAAATATTTAAAACTATAAAAAAATTAAAAAAAGCCGGTTCAAAATAAATTGAACCGGCTTTTTTTGTAAAAATAATTCTGATTTTAAAAATATCTTTGGGAATAAAAATATAAATCCTGAACTTTATCGGTATAAAGATCTTCTGTGCAACCTTTGAACTCTAGACTTACCAGCTTCCACCAGCTCCACCGCCACCGAAACCACCGCCGCCGAAACCGCCAAAACTTCCGCCACCGGAAGAAAAATTGCCAAATGAACCTCCACCAGAACGTCCACCCGACATCATTCCCATAGCAAGCCAAAACGGTAAGCTTCTGCCTGGAGAATAAAAACGTCGTCGTCTGCCTCTTCCAAAAACTGAAATTACCATTATTACTATAAATATAAAAAATGGCACTACTGAACCTTCGCCCTTAACACTTTGCTGGTAATTTTCCGCAGTATATTCGCCTGCAGTAATTTCCATCATCACTTTAATCCCGGCAACTAATCCACCAAAATAATCATCTTGTTTAAAATGGGGCAACATTTCGCTATCTATAATTGCACCGTTTACAATTGCATCGGGTAAAACACCTTCTAGCCCATAACCAGTTGCGATAAATACTTGACCTTTACTTGAGCCTACTTTAGGTTTTAAAAGTACAACAATTCCATTATCCTTCCCTTTTTGTCCAACTCCCCATTTTTCTGCTAAACGAACAGCATAATCTCCCGGATCATAACCTTCCAAATCAGCAACTGTAACTACAACAATTTGAGTTGAAGTTTCGCGTGCGAATTGTACTAGCGCACTCTCTAACTGTCCACTTTTATTTTTATCTAAAATATTGGCATAGTCGTTTACCAATTTCGGAGGATTTGGACGCTCTGGAATTTCGGCATATAAAACAGACACCAAACTAAAAACCGCTACTAAAACTATTATTATTTTTTTCATTGTTATACTATTTTTCGCCAAACGAAATTTCATCCGACAACTCATTTATATCATCAACTTGATAAGGAAAATGTTCTTTCAACTGCTCCCCTGCTTTTACTATTCCATGTGCAAGCCCTTCAGAAAATAAACCCTCTTTAAATTTAGCAACAACTCCTTCTTTAATGTTTTCCCAAAAATCCAATGGCACTTTTTGATTAATTCCGGCATCGCCCAAAATCGCGAATTGATGATCTTCAATTGCGAGATAAAACAAAACTCCATTACGTAATTCTGTTTTATGGATTTCTAATTTCTCGAAAACATAAGCTGCTTGGTCTAATACATCACCTTTACAATGCGACTCGATGTGTACCCTGATTTCGCCAGAAGTATTTGTTTCGGCAACTCTAATTGCATTGGTAATCTGCAATTTATTTTCGGTTGTAAAATATTTTTGAACACTCATAATTATTATAATTAAAATTGAACTTCAGGTGCTTTTTCGGCTCCTTGTTGAGCTTCGAAGTAAGTTTTCTTTTCAAACCCAAACCAACCCGAATAAATTAGTTGTGGAAATTTTCGAATGTATGAATTATATGTTTGAGTTGTTTCATTAAATTTTCTTCGTTCAACGGCAATTCTATTTTCAGTTCCTTCCAATTGAGCCTGCAAATCTAAAAAACTCTGGTTGGCCTTTAAGTCGGGATAACGCTCAACAACAACCATTAATTTACTTAGTGCCGAAGTTAATCCTGCTTGTGCTTGATTAAATTGCTGAATACTTTGCGGATTCAATTTCGACGCATCAATGTTTACAGATGTTGCTTTGGAGCGCGCTTCTATTACACCTGTTAACGTCTCTTGTTCATGAGCTGCATAACCTTTTACCGTGTTTACCAAATTAGGAATTAAATCTGCTCTCCGCTGATATACATTTTCTACTTGCGCCCATGATGAAGTAACTTGTTCATCCATATCAACCATTGTATTATAACCACAACTTGTAAATAAAAACCCACCAATTACTGCAATTAAAACAATAAATATTCTTCTCATAACTTTTAAATTTTTTAATAAATACAAATATTTAAAAAATGTGCTAAATATCATCGCAAAATTCGGGGAAACGTAATAATTTGCCGCCGTATTTCATATATAACAAGATAAAACACAAAATGATTACAAAAATAGACGAATTCGAGAATGCAATTATGGAAGGTATTCCTAAAAAATTGCCGGAATCAAAACCATTTGACGTCACAATAAATCATGCTCCAAAACGAAAAGATATTCTTTCGTTAAAAGAAAAAAAACTGGCTGTAAAAAATGCATTGCGATATTTTAGCAAAGATTTACACAAAAAGCTGGCGCACGAATTTATGGAAGAACTGAACCTTTTTGGTAGAATTTACATGTATCGTTTTCGTCCCAACTATAAAATATACGCTCGCCCCATTAACGAATATCCTGCAAAATCGAAACAGGCTGCTTCAATAATGTTGATGATTCAGAATAACTTAGACCCAGCAGTTGCCCAACACCCGCACGAGTTAATTACCTACGGCGGAAATGGTGCTGTATTTCAAAACTGGGCTCAGTATTTATTAACGATGAAATACTTGTCCGAAATGACTGAAGAACAAACCTTAGCAATTTATTCAGGTCATCCGATGGGATTATTTCCATCGCATACAAATGCACCAAGAGTGGTTGTTACAAACGGCATGGTAATTCCAAACTACTCGGGTAGAGATGATTATGAAAAGATGAATGCACTTGGCGTTTCGCAATACGGACAAATGACAGCCGGCTCGTATATGTACATCGGCCCGCAGGGAATTGTGCACGGTACAACAATTACGGTTCTGAATGCTGCTCGTTTACATTCTCCAGGAGAATTTGCAGGGAAAGTTTTTGTAACAAGCGGACTTGGAGGAATGTCGGGGGCACAACCAAAAGCTACGGTAATTGCAGGAATGATTTGTGTTATTGCGGAGATTAACCCTAAAGTTGTTGATGTTCGTTACAGTCAGGATTGGGTTGACGAAGTTTTTACCGACCTCGATATTCTATCAAAAAGAATAGTTGAAGCACAAAAAAACAAGGAGGCAGTTTCGCTTGCTTATCAGGGAAATATAATAGACTTGTGGGAAAAATTAGCCAACGATAATATTACTGTTGAATTGGGTTCAGACCAAACATCATTGCACAACCCGTTTGCGGGCGGTTATTACCCTGCCGGATTAACACTCGAAGAGTCGAATAAAATGATGACTGATAAACCTGAACTTTTTAAGGAGAAGGTATATGAATCATTACGTCGGCATGTAATTGCAATTAATAAAATGACACAAAACGGAATGTATTTCTGGGATTATGGTAATGCATTTTTATTAGAAGCAAGTAGAGCCGGAGCAGACGTTACAAATTCTAATGGTGATTTTATTTATCCATCGTATGTTCAGGATATTATGGGACCGCTATTTTTCGATTATGGATTCGGTCCGTTTCGATGGGTCTGTACTTCGGGAAATCATGATGATTTAGCAAAAACTGATAAAATTGCAGCAGAGGTTTTAACTGATTTATCCGAAACTGCTCCCGATGAAATATCACAGCAAATGCAAGATAATATTCATTGGATAAAAGAAGCGGGCAAAAACAATCTTGTAGTTGGCTCGCAAGCACGTATTTTATATGCCGATTGTACGGGGCGAACAAAAATTGCAGCAGCATTTAATAGTGCAATTAAATCAGGTAAAATATCTGCTCCCATTGTTTTGGGTCGCGACCACCACGATGTTTCTGGAACCGATTCGCCATACCGCGAAACTTCGAATATATACGATGGTTCAAGCTTTACAGCCGACATGGCGGTACAAAATTTTGTGGGAGATGGTTTTCGTGGAGCAACCTGGATTTCGTTACATAACGGCGGTGGAGTTGGTTGGGGCGAAGTTATTAATGGTGGTTTTGGGATGGTGCTTGATGGCACTGAAGAATCAGACAAAAGGCTTAAAATGATGTTGCACTGGGATGTAAATAATGGAATTTCGCGTAGAAGTTGGGCCCAAAATGAGCCGGCAAAATTTGCTATTCAACAAGCTATGAAAGAGAATCCAGATTTAAAAGTTACTTTGCCAAATGAGGCGGATGATTCTTTATTGGAAGGTCTATTTAAATGATAAAATCTCATAAAGACGTGGAGACACGATAAAATAATTTTTCTGCTTATATAAGAAACTACTACTCTGAAAACATCATTGAATACGGACGTTCAATTTCGCACTGAAGTTCGCTGATTCCTATATTTCTACTTTTACGAATATATTCCCTGCCTTCAATAAAAACTAAAATAGTTGGTGCTGCAAATACCTGATTTTGAGCTGCAACTTCAGGCAAAATATCTGACTTTATATACGCCAGTTTTATTTTAGGAAATTCAGACCGAATCAGCTCATTAACTTTAGGTTTTAAAACTTTACAAACATTGCAAGCTTCGGTCGAAAAATATGCAAGTAGCGCAGGTTCACTCTCTTTCAATTTCAAAAACTCTTCGAACGACTCTATTTCAACAAACATCTTTTAAATTTTTAATTAATACTGCCCGGTACTTAACATTACTAACGTACAACCTTCAATTATTTCTATACCTTTATTTTCAAGCATTTCAGCAAACTCATAATTTTCAGCACCCGGATTAAAAATAACACGCTTTGGGTTTAACTCCAAAATTTTATTATAATATTCCGATTGTCGTTGCTGCCCAACATACATTGTAACAGTATGAATGTTATCATTTTCAGGAAATACAGTGAGAATTTCAACGTCTAAAACTTTCCCCACTCTTTTAGCAAGTGAAGTTGTTTCGATGCCATTTTTTCTCAATGCACGAATTGCCATATTAGAATAACGAGCAGGATTTTCGCTACCTCCAATTACAAGTGTTTTTTTATTTATCACTATTAGATTTTTTTTAGCAGAACTACCGCATTTGCCGAAATCCCCTCTTCTCGTCCTTCAAAACTAAGTCCTTCGGTGGTAGTTGCTTTTACTGAAATAGAATCTATTTCAACTTGTAAAATGTTGGCTAATGTTTCTTCCATTTCAGGAATAAAAGGCTTTAATTTTGGTTGCTGTGCAGTAATTGTAGAATCTATATTTACAATTTCGTAGCCTCTGCTTTTTACTAAACTGTACGATTTGTCAAGTAATATTTTACTGTCAATATTTTTATATTCAGCAGAGTTGTCGGGAAAATGTGTTCCAATATCGCGTAATTTTAAAGCTCCTAACAGGGCATCGCAAATAGCATGAATTAATACATCGCCATCAGAATGGGCAACTGTTCCTTTAGTGTGTAGAATTAAAATGCCACCTAACCACAAGGTTTCGCCTTCAGCCAGGCGATGAACATCAAAACCATATCCGATACGAAAATCCATTATTTTTGGTTTCCAAATGCATCAACGTCAAAAGATAGTGTAAATCTCAGGGTATTCTCCAGCGGATGATTTCTTTGAGTTGGTAACAGATAAGAAAAATCGAGTGCAAACACATTCATTTTAAGCCCGGCACCAGCAGTAAAATATTTACGATTACCTTTATTTTCGTGCTCATAAAAATAGCCACCACGAATTGCAAATTGCTTGTTGTACCAATATTCAACACCTACACCAAACATAATTTCCTGCATCTCCTCTTTAAATCCTCCGGGAGCATCGTAAAAAGATGTAATCATACCTTCAATTACTCCCATATCAGAATTAATACCACCTGGCAAAATAATCTCACCTTCATCATAATTAGTAGTATCTTTTGGTGGTGTTGGCACTAATAACTTACTTACTTCAAGCGAAAAAGAGAATGAATTATATTCGTCTAATTCTGTTGTATAAGATGCACCAAGCCTAAGAGTTGTTGGAATAAAATCTTTAACTGTACCATCGGTATAAGAAATTTTAGAGCCTATATTTTGAATATTTATACCAGCAGAAAAAATATTGTCTTTACGATTTGCCCGATATTCATTGTACCAATAAAAAGCAACATCAACAGCAAACGAATTACCAGGATTAGTTTCTACTCCATTTATAAGCTGCCCTCCGGTAAGATCGGACCTAATATAACGTGCTGCAACCGAACCTGCAAAAATCTCTGATAGCAAACGTGTATATGCCAAATCTACGGCAAATTCATTGGGACTCTGTTGCCCCAATTCGACACCATAATCACTTGTAAACATTATATCTCCCAACGAAAAATATCGTAAAGAACCACTAATTGCCTGAACATCATCAATTTTTTTGTATCCTGATAAATATGCAAGATTTATATCGTCTACCAATGCACGCAACCATGGAGAATAAGATAAACCTACTCCCATATCGCTTTCCATAAAAATGTATTTTGCTGGATTCCAATGCTGCGAACTAACATCGGGTGTTAAACCAACACCGGCATCACCCATACCTCCAGCTCTCGAATCTGGAGTAATAGATAAAAATGGAACTGCGGTTGTAATTGTATTGGCACCAGATGTTGTAGCCTGTGCCATAACTCCTTCAGAAATAATAACTATTAACGTTGAGAGGAATATAAATCGAATTAATTTGATCATAATAATTTTTAAAATTTGCGCTGCAAAGATATAATAATTGTCTTTGTTGCATACATACACTAAGAAACAAAACGGAACATTTTACTAAAAATTATACTACGGTTAAAAAATTATCTTGCAATCATCAATTTGCCTGAATTAAAGGCAATTACACCGTTGTTATTTTGAGCAGTTACTCTGTATAGATATATACCTGGATTAATTTGAACATTTGCTTCGTGCAAGTCCCATCGAACCGGATTGCTATTTGTTCCATCGGAACCAACTTGTTGAGAAATATAATCAATTCGCCTACCAGTCATATCAAATATTTCAATTATTGTTTCTAGTATTGCTCCAGATTGATTATGCTTGAAAGTAAAAAACGTATAATCTTGCATAGGATTTGGATAGTTAGTTACAGCTTCAATATAAAAATCACCAGACACTTCAAATTCAATTTCAACTTCGGTAGAATTATTTGCCACATCCCACGCTTTTAATTTAAGTGTGTGTTTACCAACAGATAAATTATGAAATGGAAAACTTACACTCCCACTGGTAAAATCATCTAAATCAGACTGATAAAAATTATTCAATATAATTACATTAGAATAATCGTTATCTAAAACTGCAGTAATATCGTGTCCAATTCCATTTCCAACAGTATTAATACCATTATCATCTGTAAGAAATGCTAATAATGAGGGTGATTTACTTACACGATCGCCCGAATTGAAGCTCTCTGAATCCATGTAAAGTTGAATTTCCGGGCCCTGAGAATCATCAATTTCATTGTCGGATGAACCTCCAATAATAAAATTTTTGTAAGCTCCGTGTGCATCAACTTCGCCATTATTTGCGTAATAAATTATTTTCCCTTCGCCCAAATTGTACGAAATATCTTTTGGCACAACAAAACTAAATGTAAACTCGCCATTTGTTACGCTTGCCAATCCTTTATGAATTATGTTTTCCTGAACCTTAAATTGAATAGGATCGTACCCTCCATTTCCCAACGTATTCATAATAATTTCCTTGTCGTAAACTATAGGAATAATTTCTCCTGAAAAACTATTTAGAATGCTTCCCGAGTTATCGGAAATATACCCTGAAATTGTCACCATTTTTAAAGCACTAATTGTATCTTTTACCGACGTTACATCTTCTCCATTAATTTTTGTTGTAACAATTCCATGTTTCGGGTAAGACAACATTAACGCAGGATCGGCCAACAAACTAAAGCTCCTTTTATTAGTAGTATTTATTGTATTATTTTTCGCAAGCTTCATTATATCCCCCATTCGATAATGATCTCCATTTTCATCTTTGCTAAAAACGTAATTAAAAAACTGGCGACTTAGTAAAAAATTAGAGTAAGCAAACACAACTCTTGTTGTTGAAAAAAGGCCAATACCTCCGCCATTTGGATTCATCAAAATATATTCTCCTGCCGAAGGAACATCTGCATCGAAACGGCTAAATTCGCATGTTGCAGTAACAAAAATTGGTAGGTTATCTGAATTCGACCACGAGTTAATATTACTAATATCTAACACTCGCTCGTCGGCTAAAAAACGTGTGTTTGCGTGCCCAACATAATTTAACACCAAAACTCCATCTTTTACACGGTTATTTATTGCATCATTAACATCAGGATAACGTTCTCCGGCAGGTGTTACTTCCTGTACATACGCATCTAAATAAATTTTATCGGTAACAAATTCAGGATGATTTTCGTTAACATAGTTGGCAAGTTTCTCCGAGTCTAACATGTGCATAGTTTGGTAATCGTCCTGATCGTCGCCAATAAAACAGACAATATTTCGCCATTCGCCTAAAGCCGACGACGAATAATATTTTAATATTTTATTTACAACCAACTCGGCTTCGAAAGAAGTACTTGCCGGAATTCTACCAATCCCCAAATCAACTGTACCGTTGTATACACTTTCATCATCGTCTAGAATTACAAAATAATCGTCGGCTTGAAATGAGCCTACCGGACTCAAAGAATTTTCGGATTGATAAGTGGGAATAAAATTTTTGGTTTCGGGTTTAATATTTCTATTGTCGTAACTACCATCGCCAAAAAGTAATACATATTTTAAACCCTCTTTGCGATCGTAAAACATTTTTATAAAATTACGAATACCTGTAGAGTTTTTACTACCCGAACTAAACTCGTTATATACTTGGGCGGTGGTTACAACTTCAACACTCATATTATCGTATGTACGATGAAAATTTGCTAAACTATTTGCAGAGCTCAAATAATTTGGATGAGTTATAATTACATATTCTGGAGTTTTTAAACCGTGCAAATTTTGAATTTCAACTTCGTTAACAAACTCAGGCTCAAGAAAATTGCCATTACCATCAACCAAAACGTATTCGCGCAACTCGTTGGCGGGTCTTTTTGCAGTTGCTATATTTCCAGAAACTTGTAGCGGAATTTGCTTAATATTATTAATGTCAGAAATATCAAAAACCTTTGTTTCCGACGATATATTTTCAATCGTAAATTCAACAATATTATCTAACCCAACCGTATTTATATCTCTAAAAAACAGTGCATTATTTTCAACTTTTAGCTGCTTCCGATAATTTAACTCAACAAAATCGAGCCATGAAATTGCATTATTATCAATATCTCCAGAGTCGTTAACTGCATAAAATTTTGTAATAACTTCTATGTGGTTAGATTGTGCATCAGTTACAAATTTTTCTACTTCATCATCGGCATATTTGGCTGTCTGACTACCTGTATTTACGCTACTGAATTTTATTTCTCCAACCTCTGTTTCATTAACTAATACAATCATTTTAGAAGATTGATTTGAGCGTGTAATTGCACTAACCCGAACTGAAATATCTGCAGGATTCTCAACATTAGTTAATTCAAAATCATTTTTTTTAACTGTATTATGTTTGTATCTCTCTCCGTACCATAACTTCCCAGAGCCGTGTGGTAAAACATTTTCCAACTCATTTTCAGACAGTTCGTACGCATCAAAAGAGTTAATTTCATGTGTTGGCTGGTCTTCAATTTCTGGTAATATTTCAGGGAGTTTCGTATTACCATTTTCTTCAGATAAAAAATAGTATCCCTTGTTTGAATACTCATTCAATTTATGCTCAATAAAATCACCCGCACTATTTAACTTCCATTCTACTGTTCCTACCGAATAAAAAAACAGACAATCTGCACCTTCGCTTTTACCATACCAAACAGCATTTTGGGTTAAATCGTCGATGCCAACTTCTGCAGGATTTTCTGAAAGAATTACTCCCCCACTCCCAAAAACATTAACATTTGCAGGATTTGAAAAACCCCATTCTGTTAATTTTGAAAACGGCATTTTATAAATGCCTTTTGCTGAAGTACTAATTTTCACCCACTTGCCAGACTTTAGAAAAGATTCAGATTTCCAGTTAAAAGCTTGTTTTATAGTACTTTTAGTATTTACAGGAATACGTTTTAATTCAAAGCTTTCAAGCAGCAAAAATTTGTTGCCATCCCTTTTAATTGGGGTAATTTGTAATTCGAACTTAAAGTTATCACCCGACCTTAGTTTATAACTACGTACTTGTATCTCGTTGGTTATTTTATCTGAACCCACAAAATCTTCAGGAATATCAATCTCCTTAAAGGTCTTATTCTCAATAATAATTCTAAAATTCTGATTTTCATTATTAAGCTTAAAATTTTGGGAATAAATAGGAATAGGTATTTCATCGTTGGAAAAACTGGCATTTTCAAAATTAAGAATACCTTCCACATCGTACTCACTATCAGACATTTCAAGGCTCATCCAGTTTAAAACAATTGTTTCTTTCTGAACATCACTAACCGAAAAACCAACAATCACAATAGATAATAGAATTAAAAATCTTTTCATAAAGTACCCGAAAATAAGTATAAATTAAACGATGTTAAAAAGTAAATATTGCAGATAACAACATAAATAATTAACCTACTTTTCATGTCGTAAAGGCGACAAAGATATGAACATAGTTAAGAAAACTTGAAAAAATATTAAAAAGCCAAAACAATAAGAATTAAACAAATTAGTTATATTTGTGTCGATCAGAAAAAAATAAGAAAAAATGAAAATAATGAAGTTAAAAACTTTGTTTATAGTGCTTTTAGCTGTAGCAGTTTCAAGCTGCAGTTTATTTGGCGGCAAAAATGGTAAAGGACGAAAAGGAGATTCTTCTCGAACTACAGGATGGGAATATAATGCAGAAGAAACTGGCAACATCCCTAACATATCTGGTTACGAGCAAGATGCAGGTCCAGGACTAACATTTATTCAAGGTGGAACTTTTACCATGGGACGCGTAGAACAAGACGTAATGTATAATTGGGATAATCACCCAAGAAGAGTAACTGTTGCTTCGTTTTACATGGACGAAACAGAAGTTTCAAATCAGGATTATCGCGAATATACTCATTATCTAACTCGAGTATATAGTGGAGATAAGGAAAAACTGTTATCCTCTTTACCCGACACTGCACAGTGGAGATTAGAGTTAGCATATAACGAACCTTATGTTACTAATTATTTCAGACATCCTGCTTATTCTGACTATCCTGTTGTTGGTGTATCGTGGGAACAGGCAGAGGCTTATTGCAACTGGCGTACGAATAGAGTTAACGAACAAATTTTGGTTGAACGTGGAATTCTTCAACACGACAATACACAGGCAGGTAATAATGTATTTACTACTGACACCTATCTTTATGGAATTTATCAGGGAACAGAAGGTGAAGAGCCTGAAACCAATCCTGATGGAAGTACACGTAGAGTAAAATTCGAAGACGGAATCACGCTTCCAATTTATCGTTTACCAACTGAAGCAGAATGGGAATATGCTGCATATGGATTAATTGGAAATACCGATGGTGAATTACTTGTTGACAGGAAAATATATCCTTGGAATGGTGCATATCTGAGAGAAGACTCGAAAAGAGAAAAAGGACAAATGAAAGCTAACTTCGTTCGTGGACGAGGTGATATGATGGGAATGGCAGGATCGCTCAATGATAATGCTGATATTTCTTCTCCGGTATTTTCTTATGATCCCAATGATTACGGATTGTATTGTATGTCGGGAAATGTTAACGAATGGGTTTCTGATGTTTATAGGCCACTCTCTTTTAATGATAATGAAGAATTTAATCCGTATCGTGGAAATATTATAACTGAGCGCAGGCGTGATGCAAATGGAACATGGATGGTTGACGATTATGGCGAAATTATAAAAGACACCGTTGCAGACCAAAGAAATTTTTTAGATGGAGATCCGAATTCGCAAGTAATTGAAGGTATAGACTGGAAAATAGAACAAGAAAGAAAAACAGACAAAATGTACATCCAGGATGAAAGGCCAGGTGGTCTTTCATCGCTAATTACTGACGAAGTGAGGGTTTATAAAGGTGGTTCGTGGAAAGATCGTCCATACTGGTTGGTTCCAGGAACAAGAAGATATTTGGAACAAACAAAAGCAACAAACGATATTGGTTTCCGTTGTGCGATGACAAGAGTTGGCAGTCCTCAAGGATTCTAAAAAATTAAAATTAATCATATTTTAAAAAGCCTTCCGTCGGTTGACAGAAGGCTTTTTAATTTCCAAGAAATGACGACAACTGAAAATATTTATCAATTATTCAATAACTTTCCAAGAATATCAACCGACAGTAGGAAGATTGAAAAGGATAGCATCTTTTTTGCACTTAAAGGAGAAAGTTTTAATGGTAATATATTCGCTTCAGAAGCATTGAATAATGGAGCTGCGTACTCCATAATAGACGAAAAAGAATTTATTACTTCACATAAAACAATACTTGTAAACAATGTATTAGAAACGTTGCAAGATTTAGCAACCTTACATAGAAAAAAACTTGGGATACCAATTTTAGCTATTACAGGCACAAATGGTAAAACAACCACAAAAGAATTAGTATCAGCGGTGTTGTCTCAAAAATTCAAAGTAAGTTTTACTTCAGGCAATTTTAATAACCACATAGGAGTTCCTCTCACTCTATTGAAGATGAATTCTGAAACTCAATTTGGAGTAGTAGAAATGGGAGCCAACCATATAGGCGAGATCGCAGAACTTTGCAAAATTGCAGAACCCGATTTTGGAATTATCACAAACATTGGAAAAGCCCATTTAGAAGGTTTTGGATCTTTTGAAGGAGTGAAAGAAACTAAGGCTGAACTATTTAAATATATAAAAGAAAAGAATGGTACTTTTTTTTGCAACTCAGATAATCTAATTTTAAAGACTCTTACAGCAAATTACAATAACAAAATTACATTTGGAAGTAAGGAGGCAAATTTTACCGGAGAGCTTTTACAATCTCCACCATTTGTTCATATTAAAGCAAATTTTGAGAAAGGAGTTTTATATTTAAATACCAATTTAATTGGCAATTATAACTTCGAGAACATTTTAGCAGCAGCATGTATTGGAAACTATTTTGAAGTTAATCCTTTACAAATTCAAAAAGCTTTAAAATATTATCAACCTCAAAACAATCGTTCGCAATTAATTAAAAAAGGCGATATTAATATTATAATGGATGCTTACAATGCAAATCCTACTAGTATGGAAGCATCCATAAAAAGCTTTTTGGCAAACAACGAGGGTGATAATTATTTAATTCTTGGCGACATGCTGGAG
>DAOVTY010000228.1 GCA_030632865.1 Bacteroidota bacterium | reverse complement strand
TTATAAATTCTCAACAACTACAACTGCATCTCTCACAATCATAGCAACGCCTTTTGGACCCGAGTACTCGGTTGAACGAATGGTGTAAACCCCCGGTTTTTCAAATTTCCAAAGAATGTCGTTTCTGTGGCCGGGAACTACCTGCATTTGCATAACCATTGTGTTGTCTTTTCTGAACAACCCAAATCCATAAGTAAGATCTTTTGATTCAACACTGAACATCACAATTTCGCCAACTTCCATTTTTAGAGTTTCTGATGGCAGTTTAAATTCGTGATTTTCGACCGTAATTTCAAAAGTACGATCGGGAGTGATGTTTTTCATGTTCACATCAAGCGAAGTCCAGGGAATTGTGTTTAAAGTAACAATATGAAGGGAAACTCCCAACACAGTTAGAAAGATTACAAAAGCGTAAAACGCACCCGGTTTTACTTTAGTACTTTTTCCTTTTGACGTAACTTTTATTCCAAACCACAGCATCAATAACATGATAACCGATGTATAAAAAGTGTACGCAAGTGTTTGTCCTGCAAGAACAACCGACGAATCAACCATAATTTTACTTTTTAGTTAGTGAATAATTTGTATTAAAAAGATTTGCAATTATTTAGAAATCCTCCAATCTATTGTTATGAATATCTTTTAGCGATGTTTTTGTTAAAGTGTCTATAATTTTCATTTTTGTCTCTGCCCAAACATCATGCATTGGGCAAGAGTAATCGAATGCACAACTATCATAACCTAAAATACACTCGTTAATTGAGTCTAATCCATCAACCGACTCAACAATTTGCAATAGTGTTATAGTTGAAATATCGCGGGCAAAAATAAATCCACCCTGCCGTCCTTGAATACTTTTTATGAATCCGCTTTTAGATAAATCGGTTAGTAGCCTACGTAAATATCTTTCAGGTACATCAATGTTTTGGTGAAGTTGTTGTGCAGAATACAAGGCTTTCTCGTCTTTTGCCATGTGCACTAAAATGCGAAAAGCGTATTTCGATGTTTTACTTAGGTTCATTAAATGCTACTTGTTTGTAGTATTTTACAAAGGAAAGAAATTTTTCGACTAAAAAAATAAAAAAAGTATGTTTAGTAAAATAAAAAAACCTCCTTTTTTGCACGTCTCAATTTAATTGGATTTGTTCTTACCAACAGATATTTTCAAAACAACTCACTTTTATTTGTGTAACGAAGATATTTTTGAAAGGTTGGAATTATGTAATTTTTTAAAAAACATTAAACATTTTTGCTTGGAATACAATTTGTTGAATAAAGTTTATCTTTGCAAAACGATAACAATTCAATATTATGATTGGAAAATTTTTTCATACACCGGCAAATAAACAGTTTAACTATAGACCGCGATTTTACGACCCGGACAAAGAGGAACACGATAACCGTGTAAAGAGAGTTAAAGAGGAGATGGGAATTGTTGAGGAGAAAGTAGATAATGGCAAACCTTTTCGGGCAAATTTAAGAGGACAATTTAGAAACCCTGACGCCTGGCAAACAAAGTCTTCAAGCGAATCCCGGAAATCTCAAAATAAAAGATTATTTATTTTTGTTGTGGTTTTAGGAATTGCCTTTTATCTCTATTTTTTTTATTAGAGTTCAGTTTTCACTATTAATTTTTTTTAATTGAGCGACATAATACAATTATTGCCCGATGCGGTTGCCAACCAGATCGCTGCTGGAGAAGTTATTCAACGACCGGCATCGGTTGTAAAAGAGCTGGTAGAAAATGCTATGGATGCAGGTGCAACAGAAGTTATAATCCATATAAAAGATGCAGGAAAAACTCTGGTTCAAATTACTGACAATGGTTGTGGAATGTCTCCAACCGATGCGCGAATGGCTTTTGAACGCCATGCTACTTCGAAAATAAGATCGGCAAACGATCTATTTTGTATTCGTACAATGGGTTTTAGAGGCGAAGCACTGGCATCTATTGCAGCAATTGCCGATGTTGAATTACGCACAAAAAGAGTAGAAGATGAAGTTGGCACTTTAGTACATATAATTGGCTCCGAAGTTAAAACTCAAGAAGCTGCAGCCTGCAACAGCGGTACTAATCTCAGTATTAAAAATCTCTTTTTTAATGTACCTGCACGCCGTAAGTTTTTAAAAGCAAACAGCACCGAGCTAAAACATATTATCTGGGAAATTCAACGAATTGCACTTCCCAATCCGAATATAAAAATCACACTATTTCATAATAACTTGTCGCTTTACGAAATGCCAGTTACAAATAATCGGAAACGAATTGTTGATGTATTTGGTAAAAACTTAAATCAAAGTCTTGTTACAGTAAACGAAAAAACGAGCGTAATAAATATTCAAGGTTTTATTGGGCAGCCAAAATATGCCCGAAAAACAATGGGCGAACAATTCTTTTTTGTGAATGGTCGTTACATGCGTCACCCCTATTTTCATAAAGCAATTATGATGGCGTACGAACAGTTATTGCCACCCGATACTTTTCCATCGTATTTTTTGTTTCTGGATACTGACCCGGCAGCAATTGATATAAATGTTCATCCAACAAAAACAGAGATAAAGTTTGAAAACGAGCGCGAAATTTGGCAAATTATTCATGCTGCTATTCGCCAGTCGTTGGGTAAACATAACGTTGTTCCTTCAATAGATTTCGACCAGAGTGGAAATATTAATATTCCTGTTCCGCAAAAATCGGGAGATAATATTGTTTTTCCTGATGTTCAAATTAATCCGGAATATAATCCATTTAACGAACAAAAATCAGGAGGAATGGGTGGCTCATATTCAAAACCATCGCCTTCTGATAAAAGGAATCTAGAACATTGGGAAGATTTGTACGAGGGTACACAATTAAAATTGAAACCGGAAGAACAAACACAGTCTGATATTAATAAAGCAGATGATTTATATTCGCAATCATCTGCACAATTTACAGGTAAAAAAATACTTCAGTTAAAACAAAAATATATTTTAACTCCCGTTAAATCGGGTTTAATGGTGATAGACCAAAAACGAGCACATGAGCGAATTTTATTCGAAAAATTTATGGAAGTGCTAAAATCAGAATCGGTGGCAAGCCAGCAACAGCTTTTCCCACAAACAATTGAGTTGAATCCGGCAGACGCTGCATTACTTAAAAATATTCTGGAAGATTTACTTTCGCTTGGTTTCGATATTCGCGAGTTTGGGAAAGACACATTTATTATTAACGGAACGCCGGGGGTTTTAGATATTTCGTCGCCCGAATTAATTGTAGAGAAGTTACTAGAAGAGTACAAAAATTCTCCGGTTAATGCACGTTCGAAAGCAAAAGAGCAAATTGCAATTTCGCTGGCAAAAGCTTCGGCTCTCGATTATGGCACTGAGTTGAAACAAGAAGAGATAGATCATCTAATTGATAACCTTTTTGCATGTGCAACGCCTAATTTTTCGCCTGATGGTAAAAAAGTGCTAAATATTATTCCCATCGATGATATCGAAAAAAGCTTCTTAAAATGACAATATGTCTTTATTTTGTTCGAAAAATAGAATGGTCTGGCTATTGTTAGACATCTAAAAAATAATTTACCAATATGAATTACAGGTCAGTTTTAAATAGTATTCCTCCGGTTGTAAAAAACCTCATAATTATTAATGTTCTATTTTTTATTGCAACTTGGGTTGTACAAAATATGGGGATTGATTTGGTTGAAATTATGGGAATGCACAATCCTGGATCAGACAAGTTTATGTTGCATCAGGTATTCACACACATGTTTATGCACGGCGGACTAACACATATTTTTTTCAATATGTTCGCGTTATACATGTTCGGACGAGTTTTGGAAGGTGTATGGGGTTCGAAAAGATTTTTAACATATTATATTGTTACCGGTTTAGGAGCAATTGCGCTGCATACTTTTGTGAATTATCTAGAATTTAATTCGATGCAAAATACTATCGAAGCGTTTAGAAATACACCTGCACCAGAAATTCTAGATCAGTTTGTGAATAAAAACTTACCAAATTCAACAAATCAGGTTCGCGATTTTATTAACTCGTGGTACGACGACCCAACAAATAAGGCTTTTAACAGCGAAGGGTTAAATTTGATGCTACGTATTTTGGAATTGAAAATGGACGTTCCAACAGTTGGAGCATCGGGAGCAGTTTTTGGAGTGTTGCTGGCTTTTGGAATGCTATTTCCAAACACCCAGTTAATGCTATTATTCCCTCCAATTCCGATTAAAGCTAAGTACTTTGTAATGGGTTACGGTGCAATTGAGTTGTATCTTGGATTTTCGAACTCTGGAGGTAACATTGCACATTTTGCACACCTTGGCGGAATGTTATTTGGCTTTATTTTAATTAAATATTGGAACAAAACCTCTAATAAGTTTTACTAGGGAAAGTATTGACAATTAATATTTTTAAAAATATGGATATAATTAGCGATATAAAAAATACATTTAAAAATGGCTCGGTTTTAACCCGGCTTATTTATATCAACCTCGCTGTTTTTCTTTTGGTGAAAATTGTGGGTGTGTTTTTCTATCTTGCCGGGCAACCCTATCTATTTGTAGAGTGGCTTTCGCTCCCGTCGAATACAACCGAATTAATATCTAAACCATGGACTCCTGTAACTTACATGTTTCTCCACACCGGATTTATTCATCTGCTTTTTAATATTTTAGGGTTGTACTGGTTTGGCAAACTGTTTATGTATCATCTCGAAGGAGATAAATTATTAAGTGTTTACCTGCTAGGAGGAATTGCAGGCGCTGCATTGTACGTAATTTCATACAATGTATTTCCGGTTTTCGAAAGTGATAATAGTATTTTGCTTGGTGCATCGGCATCGGTTTTTGCGGTTTTAGTTGCAGGGGCATTTTACGATCCCGATCGCGAAATAATGTTGCCGTTAGTAGGAACATTCAAATTAAAATATGTTGCAATGTTTTATATATTGCTTTCGGTTGTAGGCATTTCATCAACAAATGCCGGGGGTAACATTGCACATTTAGGCGGTGCATTTTGGGGATGGTTTTACATATTTCACCTACGAAAAGGCAACGATATGGGAGCAGGATTGGTGAAATTTATTGATGATATTCCAAAAAAACTGATCAAATTATTCAAACGTAAAAGCCATTTAACAGTTACTCATAAACA
>DAOVTY010000255.1 GCA_030632865.1 Bacteroidota bacterium | reverse complement strand
TCCGTCAGCTGACGGAATGCCTTTTAAAAACAAACAATTATAAACTCATGAAAATAAAAATAAAATATTTATTATTTCTGTTTGCTATTTTGCTTTCTGTGTGTACGGATGGACAAAATACTAGTTTTTACTTTGGTAAATTAAATGAAAGCACAAATAGGTTGCAAGGTAAATTGAGAGGTGAATATTATTATAATTCATTAGTGGGAAATGAATACTTTTTTCTACATAAAAAATGGAGTGACGCAACAATTACACTTATTGACGGTGATGTGTTCGAAAATGTAAAAGTTAGATATTTGGCATATGGTGATGAACTTATTTCGTACAATGAAAATATAAAATCGTATTTTTTTAAAATAGATAAAGATATTATAAAACAGTTTACAATAGAAACCATTTTAAACAGTGGCAATGTAAAACATCAAAAATTTATAAAATTATATTATGATGGATTAACGAAAGGCGATCGTTATTTTGAAGAGCTGTATTCGGGCACTCGCTCATTGCTTTTATATTACACTATTAGAGGAACGAAAGTTAGACCATTTAAAGATAATTCGGGTATTTTACAAGATACAGAATATCGAATGCATGTTACCTATTTTATGTATTCGCTAGATGAAGGATACACGAAAATTCATAAAACTAAGCGTGCGTTTCGGGCGGCATTGCCTGATAATAAAAAAGAAATTAGAAAGTTATTTAGAAAAAATAAACTTAATATTTTTGACGATGCAAGTATGATTCAGGCTTTCAAACTTCTGGAAGAGGCAAATATACTTTAGTTTTTTTTTACCAACCGCGCAACCCTTTTAACTCATCTCGCATCTATCATAAAAACTTACTTATTATGAAAAAAATTATGCTTTTGGTGTTAATCACACTATTCGCTTTTACCGTTTTTGCTCAATCTAAAAAAGGGTACATTTATCTTAAAAGCGGAACCATTTTAAACGGAAAATATAAATATTCCGATAATCTTGAAAAAGTGAAGGTAGAATCGGCTGGAAAAGTTTGGGTTTTTGATGCCAGTGAAGTCGATAGTGTTAAATCTATCAAATCACACAGAAATGATAATTTTGAGAAAGACAATTATTCCAAATCTTCTATTTTTGTTAGAACTGAAATTGGTGTTTTAATCGGAAATTCTGAAAATAGTCAATCAGCACCATTTAGTTTTTCCTCTACAGTAAATTATTTTATAGACCGGAATTTTTCGATTGGTGCAGGTGTAGGAGTAGAATTTTTGAAAGAGACGTATTTGCCGATTTTTTTAAATTTTGAATATAAGTTTAAAGATTCTCATTCAACTCCCTTCCTTTTTTTTAAAACAGGTTATCAGATCCCTTTGGAAGAATCGCGAGAAATATACTACAATGGTTATCAACCATGGAGCAGTAGTTTTTGGCCAGGACCGGATTATTTGCAAGAACCGATGGATACAAAAGGTGGATTTATGATTAATCCGGGAGTAGGATATCAACGAATGTTTTCATCAGGTTTCGGTATGTCGTTTGCTTTTGGATACCAGTTCCACAGATTGCATTATACAGGAGATAACGATTATGGACTCGACATCGATTACAATCGTTTGACAATTAAATTAGGCATCATTTTTTAAAAAATCAGAATCATGAAGACAATCAGAAATATACTCACACTACTAATTTTATTTGTTTCATTTAACTCGTGCATGGACGAGTACACAGAAGTATTTACGGCTAATTCACCTATTTATATGTCGTACGAAGATTTACGCGAGGCTGTTAAAATTACCTCGTCGCGCGATTTGGAGAACACCGGGAAAATATATTTTAAAGACGGTTATATTTTTGTGAATGAAGAGTTAAAAGGAATTCATATTATCGATAATCAAAATCCTACAAATCCTCAAAATATTGGTTTCATAGAAATACCAGGAAATGTTGATATTGCCGTAAAAAATGACATTTTGTATGCTGACAGTTATATCGATCTAGTGGCGATTGATATCTCTGATGTTGCCAATCCTATTGTAGTTAAACGTGTTGAAGATGTTTTTCCGTACACAACTCCAGTCCCAGAAAATGAAGATTATCGTGTAGCAAAAATTGATGAGGAGAAAGGTGTTGTAATCGATTGGGAAATTAAAAAAGTACGACAGGAAATGGAATATAGCTACTATCCGGTTTATTATGGAATGAGGAGTGAGTTTGCAACTATGGATGTTGCGTTTAACGGAGCTGTTCCGCAGTCTGGAAGTTCGTTTGGAATTGGTGGTTCTATGGCACGTTTTGGCTTGTATAACGACTATTTATATGTTGTAGATAATTCAACACTTTTTATGTTCGATGTGAAAAATGCTGAATCTCCAAGCGATATTGGAAAACAAAATGTGGGCTGGGATATTGAAACTATGTTTATTTACGATGGGCACATGTTTTTTGGAACTCGGTCGGGAATGCAAATTTTTAGTCTCGAAGTGCCAACAGTTCCAAAATATGTTGGAAATTTCTGGCACGTTACAAGTTGTGATCCAGTTGTTATTTCTGATGGTTTTGCCTACATAACTTTACGAGGAGGAAATCAGTGCGGTAGCAATGTGAACCGGTTAGATGTGCTAAAACTTTCTGATGATTACACCGATAATCAGTTGCTGGCTTCTTATCCATTGCACGGCCCTTATGGTTTGGGAATTGACGACCAAACACTTTTTGTTTGCGATGGCGATGCCGGATTAAAAATTTATGATGCTACCGATAAAACTCATATCGACGATAATCAAATTGCCAGTTTTTCAAATATCAACACTTTTGATGTAATCCCGTTTAACGATTATTTGTTTATGATCGGAGAGGACGGATTTTATCAATACGATTATTCAGATTTGCAAAACATACATCAGATTAGTTTTATTCCTGTGGCGAAAAAGGATGATTGAACTTAAGAAGATCTTAAAAATGAGTAAATAAACTTTTCTATCCTCAACTCATATAGGTAGTTAGTAAGTTAAAAGTGAAATAATATTTTTATTTCTAATTATTTTTATGTAATCTTTGCATCAGGACTTTTTGAGGAAATATATCTAGGACGTACTTATTTTATTATTTTAAAGTAATTGAAACGGCTTTTTTTATTAAAGTTATAGTTTTTACTACATCTATAGTTTTAACTTTTACTTTTCTTTAAATTGCATTTCAAATTATATGTTAAAGTTAGTGTTGTGCGTTCAGATTTATATAACACTACGGTTTGTGATTGAATTTATTACGAAAGAATAGTGAACGATAATCTACTTATAATAAAGAGATTGGTAAAACTTAATAGTAGAAATGATATTTTTTTGAGCACAGTAAAAATTTACAAAAGTTGAATACTGATTGAGTTGACAAAACATCACGTTTTGTTATCAGGCGCGGAACTGTGGTGTACGTGTTACGAATATTTTAAAACTCAAATCAGTATCTTTAAATTGGCCCGGCAGTTTTGACCGGGCTTTTTTTTATGTGCATTTTTGATGAAGTTTATAAATTATTCAGGTTAATAAGACTGGAAAATTAAATTATTAAATACTCGGTAAACTGAAGTCTGTTTTTCGTTGTTATACGATTAGTAAAATGTATTTTTACAGATTGATTTTTAAATATTTTTTTCCGACTTTTTAGTCGGGGTCTAAATATTGAAAAACAACCGGGTTTCAGACCTTAATAGTTTAGTTATGAAAAAGAAAAAGTTGTGGAGAGTATTATTACCAATTATAATTGCCATTAAAATTGTAGTGATTGTTTTGATTTTAGGGTCTGCAAGATCCGATAGCTCAAAAATTATAGTAGAATCAAAAGTCGAATTTAAGTCAGTAGAAATTCCAGATGCAGTTTCGTTTGCAGGAGAACCAATGCCAGTTGAACGTTTTGATGTTAAAGAATCGCTTGATCGTGAATTACTATCTAATGCTTATTTCCATTCGCAAACAATTAGGTACATAAAACTTGCTCCCCGCTATTTTCCTATAATAGAACCTATTCTTATAGAGAAAGGTATTCCTAATGATTTTAAATATCTGGCAGTTGCCGAAAGTGGTTTTAATCCTAGAGCTGTTTCTCCGGCACGGGCAGTTGGTTTTTGGCAATTTATGAAAGGAACGGCACAGGATTATGGATTAGAAGTGAATAGTTTAATTGACGAGCGTTATCATATCGAAAAATCGACTTATGCAGCTTGTGATTATCTATTAGATTCTTACGAAAAATTTGGTAGTTGGTCGTTAGTGGCAGCATCGTACAATAGGGGAGTAGCTGGTATAAACAGGCAGTTAGAGCGGCAGAAAACCGATAACTATTATGCTTTGTTACTTACTACAGAAACAGCTAAATATGTTTACAGAATTGTGGCATGGAAACTAATTTTGGTAAACCCGGAGCAATAT
>DAOVTY010000290.1 GCA_030632865.1 Bacteroidota bacterium | reverse complement strand
TAACAATGTGAAAGAGATTTGTGCTTTTTTGGAAGCATACAAAAATTTATAGATAATCTATTAAAAATTACTTGCTCTATTATTTAAATATATAAGATGAAAAATACATTTCGCAAATTTTTTAGATTGCTATTTCTCATAATCACAGTAGTTATTTTTAATAACTGTGGAGATAAAAGTAACACCAGAATAAATCTTCCAGAGGCAAGCACTGAGAATTCGCAAGAAAATACAAAATGGTTTAAAGAAGCCGGTTTCGGAATGTTTATTCACTGGGGACTTTATTCCATTCCTGCAGGAATATGGAATGGAGAACCAGTAAAAGACGATAGATATATTAATCCTTATGCAGAGCATATTATGATGCTCAATAAAATTCCAAGAGAGGAATATGCAAAACTTGCAGATACATTCAATCCGATAGATTTTAATGCTGAATACATTGTTGGCATGGCAAAAAAAGCAGGGATGAAATATCTGGTTTTCACCACTAAACACCATGATGGATTTGCAATGTACGATTCAAAAGTCTCAGATTACAATATTGTAAAGGCAACTCCATACAATAAAGACCCACTAAAAATGATTGCTGAAGCGTGCAAAAAAGAGGGAATTAAACTTTGTCTTTACTATTCGTTGGGGCGAGACTGGAACGAACCAAATGCTGTTGCTAAAGAAAACCGAAGAAATACATGGGATTTTCCGGATAGAACGGGATTTTCTTATCAAAAATATCTTGATGAAAAAGTGAAACCACAATTGGCCGAACTTCTAGCTAATTACGGAGAAATTAGCATGATTTGGTTTGATACTCCTGAATTAACAACACTTGAACAAAGTCTGGATTTGGAGAACTTTATTAAAACCAAACAACCCCATTGTATTATCAATACACGAGTTGGAAACAAAGTTGGAGATGTTGATGAGATGGGTGACAATTATATTCCGGAATCTACAAGAACCAAACCTTGGGAAAGTCCGGCAACAATGGCCGAAAGTTGGGGATATAGTGTTTTAGATACCGAAGAATACTGGAAGTCGTCGGATGAATTAATTGAAAAACTGGTTGAAATTAGGGCAAAAGGTGGAAACTATTTATTGAATATAGGACCCGACGAAAAAGGGGCTGTTCCAATACTGGCAGTTGAAAGATTAAATGATATGGCAGATTGGATGGACGTAAATTCACAAGCTATATATTCAACTTTGCCAATGGAAAAAACGAAAATACATAACGGACGAATTACTCAGTCTGGAAATAATATTTACGTTCATTTATTTGAGCATCCACATAGTAATACTATTGTGATTTATATTGATGCTAAAGGAGTTAATAATGTATATCTTTTAACAAAAGATGGTGAAATAAAACTTGAATTTAAAGCTACTTTGGGAAGCGGAATAATGATTTCATTACCCGCTAAATTACCTTTTAATTCAGTGTCGGTAATTAAAATTGAGACAAACTAAAATCATTAAACTAACTATTATTAAATAATCAGGATAAAAAATTTATTGCATAAAAAATAATTATTAGTTTTTGTATTTTACCTTGATTCTTGCATATTTATTCTATTTTTAACCATATGAAACTAAACCTATTTACCTTACTGTTACTTTTTTGCTTTTCAGTAATTAATGCTCAAACCAATACATTTAAAGTAGATGTAAATAAATTGATTGGCGAAAATACCCAATTCTGGAAAGCAGCCGGAACAGACCTTTTATACTATTTGTCTGAAAGACCAAGTGGACAAGCACTCTTGGATCGAATGGACAAAACAAATTCATGTGTTTATCTTCGTAATCATTATACATTAACTGGCCATATTCGTGAAGGATTGGAAGTTGGAATTGAAGTCTATTCGGAAGATAAAGATGGTAACGCAGTTTACGATTTTAGCAGGGTGAATAAAATATATGGAGAGTTTGTAAAGCGTGGATTAAAACCTGTTGTGGAGTGTGATTATATGCCAAAAGGATTAACTAGCAGAGAACTGGATAATTCTGTGGGAAACGACGAGGGAATGTCGGTTAAAAATGCTGGTCCAGAGGATTGGGATAAATGGCACGCTTTGTTGGTTGCTTTCACAAAAAATTTAGTTGAAACATTTGGTGCAGAAGAAGTTCGAACCTGGTATTTCGAAGTATGGAACGAACCCGATGGATGGAAAGTGTCCGATATTAATACATTTTATAAATTATACGATGTATTTGTTGATGCTGTAGTTTCAGTTGATCCGAAATTGAAAGTTGGTGGTCCGGCATGTTATCATGAGTCATTCCTTAAGAATTTTATTGAGCATGTGGTAAACGGAACAAACCTTTATACCGGTAAAAAAGGTACACGAATAGATTTTATCTCCTATCATATTTATGGGCTTTCTGGCGGATGGTTAAACAGCGAACCTTCTATTAAACCACAAGTACAGCGTTTTTCGCAATCGGTTCTTTGGGTGTCTCGTTTGCTCGAAAAGTATGAAAGTTTGAAAGATGTAGAATTTCATGTAAATGAGTGGGGCATGTCTTCTCACTTTCAAAAAACTGTTGCCGAATATCCCGATCTTCAATTTCGAAATACCGAGGAGTCGCCTCTGTTTTTGGTTAAAATGGTAGATAATTTGTATGCTATCGAAGATAATTACGATTTTCCTACTTCGATGTTGCTTTATTGGGGAGGCGCATGGGAAGCCGAAAAAGATGGATTTTTTCTGGGAAATAGAGGATTAACAACAGCGGGTAATATTCCTAAACCAATTCAAACTGGATACGAAATGTTAGCTCAGTTAGGCGATGAAAGAATTGAAGTTAGTGGACCTCGAATTGGAGGACGAATTGGTATTTTGGCCACAAAATCATCTGAAAAAGAAATTCAGATGATTGTTTATAATTACAATGAAACAGATGATGATCTTACTATTTTAGATGAAATTAATGTTCATATAACTGGTTTATTAGAGGGGGATTATACAATTGAAGAGTATAATTTAGACAGGGAAGATAATAACACTTATAGAGAGTGGCAAAAGCAAGGTTCGCCAAAAACATCGAAAGATGCAGATTTAGAAAAATTATGGGAAGCTGCTGATTTATCAATAACTAATTCAATTAAGTTGAGTAATTCGGATGATTATCTTCAGTTAAAAATGAATTTGCCCAGGCACAGTATGAAATTGATAAAAATTCAAATTGAATAAATAAAATATTTTAGATTTTTTTTGAGTGTAAAAAATATAATATGAAGTACAAAATATTACCAAGACTTGTGATTTTAACTTGTAGTATACTTGTTTTTGTTCAGTGCACT
>DAOVTY010000266.1 GCA_030632865.1 Bacteroidota bacterium | reverse complement strand
TCAGCTAATTCTTGAGCATTTTTCCCATTAAGCTTAGCAATTAGAACAAAAGCGGTTGCTCTTTCAGCAATGGTTACAATAGCACCCTTATTATCTTTGCCTACAATGGTATCAATCTCCCAATCTCCAACTCTTTCTTTATTATTAATGCATTCTAATCTTTCATCAATAGATATTTTATTTTTAATTATGCCTCTTTTATTCTTGCCACTACCATACCTTTTTCGGTACTTTTTAGAGGCTACTCGCAAATTTTTATATAACAGACCTCCGTTATATTTATCTTGATAAACAAATTTATAAATACTCTCATGGCTAACCATATCAATATTATTTTCTTTACAATAACCCCATATCTGTTCTGGTGACCATTGTTCCTTCGTCAATTTCTCTCTAAGAAACTTTTCCATAGAAAAAGTAAAACTACGTTTATCAGAGAATCTTTCTTTTTGTTCTTCCGAGAGTTCTTGCGCAAAAGCAGCACTATATTTACCAGTTTTTGTTTTGTTCCGTTCAATCTCCCTGTAGATGGATGAGCGATGAATATTAAGCTGTTTGGCAATAAATGAAACTTTATGTCCTAATTTTATTAAAGTTTCTATTTTAATTCTTTGCTCTACAGTAATATGGGTGTAATTCTTTTTGTCCATAATGCAATAGTTTTAAGCTTTCCTATTCAAAGATAAAAAATCTAGATTTTTTATCTTTGAATAGGAAACTGTCGCACTTACTAATTGAATTTTCGGTTTTATTGAAGCAATATAAGCTGATTATTATCATTAATAATTTATATTTGTAATCTAAAATATAAAAATGTCAGATTTGAAAGTTGGAGATAAAGCACCAGAATTTGAAGGTGTAAATCAGAATGGAGATAAAATTAAATTAACCGACTTTGAGGGTAAAAAGCTAATACTATATTTTTATCCAAAAGATAATACTTCGGGATGTAATGCAGAAGCGTGCAACCTAAATGATAATTATACAATGTGGTTAGAAAAAGGTTTCGAAGTTGTTGGCGTAAGTCCTGATGCCGAAAAATCGCATTTGAAATTTATAGATAAATTTGATTTGAAATTTAATTTGATTGCCGATACTGAAAAAGAAATTCTACAAACTTACGGAGCCTGGGGCGAAAAGAAATTATATGGTAGAGTTTATATGGGAGTTCTGCGTAAAACTTTTATTATTGACGAAAATGGATTAATTATTGAAATTTTAGAGAAAGTAAAAACAAAGGATCATACAAATCAAATAATTAAAGCATTAAATATTTAACCAAAACTAAGCATGACAAAGGAAGAAAAAACACAAGTAAATAAAGAAAAACTGAAAGCTCTTCAGTTAACAATGGATAAAATTGAGAAGAGTTATGGAAAAGGTTCCATAATGAGAATGGGTGATAAGCCAATTGAAGATATTCCTATAATTTCTTCGGGGTCTATTGCACTAGATGTTGCGCTTGGAGTTGGAGGTTTTCCAAAAGGAAGAGTTGTTGAAATTTATGGACCTGAATCATCGGGTAAAACAACTCTTGCAATACATGCAATTGCCGAAGCTCAAAAAGCGGGTGGTATTGCAGCATTTATAGATGCAGAACATGCTTTCGATCCATATTATGCAAAAAAATTAGGTGTAAATATCGAAGAGCTTTTAATTTCGCAACCTGATAATGGGGAGCAAGCACTGGAAATTACTGACAATCTTATTCGTTCGGGAGCATTAGATATTGTGGTAATCGACTCGGTTGCTGCACTTACTCCCAGAGCAGAAATAGAGGGCGAAATGGGCGAATCAAAAATGGGGTTGCATGCTCGTTTAATGTCGCAGGCACTGCGCAAACTTACCGGCAATATCAGTAAAACAAAAACATGTTGCGTATTTATTAATCAATTACGCGAGAAAATTGGGGTAATGTTTGGTAACCCGGAAACTACAACGGGTGGAAATGCACTTAAATTTTATGCATCGGTGCGCTTAGATATTCGTAAAACTGGACTTATTAAAGATGGTGACGAAATTCAGGGAAATCATGTTCGTGTAAAAGTTGTAAAAAATAAAGTAGCTCCACCATTTCGTAAAGCTGAATTCGATATAATTTATGGTGAAGGAATTTCTAAATCGGGAGAAATTATCGATTTAGGTGTTGAGCATAATATTATTAAAAAAAGTGGTTCGTGGTTTAGTTATGGAGAAACAAGATTAGGACAAGGTCGCGATACCGTTCGTAAATTAATTGCTGATAATCTTGAGTTATCAGAGGAGTTGGAAGCTAAAATTATGGAAGCAATTACGGGTAAATTAACAACGGAATAGAAAATACAACATATACAGAAAGTAATGGATGAACCGCTTCTGTCGATTCATCCATTTTTTTTAAATTAATTTTATACGATGAAAGTTTTAAAATTTGGTGGCACTTCGGTTGGCTCTGCCGAAAATATAAAAAGGGTAAAAAAGATTGTTCAAAGTCAGAACGATGATGTTATTATAGTTGTATCGGCACTTGGTGGAGTAACCGATAAAATTTTAACTGCAGCACAAATTGCGTCAACAGGAACGGGAAACTTTCATTCTGAATTAACGGAAATTAAAAGGAAACACGACGAAGTAATTGCTGAACTTTTTAATGGAGCAGGTTCGATAAAATATATTGTTAATGAGCTTTTAGATGAGCTAGAGCAGATTTTAACTGGCATTACTCTAGTTGGCGAATTAACAGCAAAAACATTGGATCGTATTGTTGGTATTGGCGAGCGTATTTCTTCGAATATAGTTGCGCAATTTATTGGTGTAGAACGAAAAGAGTCGTCGGAATTTATTCGTACCGACAGTAATTTTGGAAAAGCCATTGTAGATTTTAAAATTTCTAATAAAAATATTCAGAGCACCTTTAAAAATTTTAAAGGTACTGCAGTTGTTCCTGGTTTTATTTCTAAAAATGCAAAAGGCGATTTCACAACAATTGGACGCGGTGGTTCCGATTACACGGCGGCAATTATTTCGGCTGCTTTAAATGCAGATGTACTCGAAATTTGGACAGATGTAAACGGTTTTATGACAGCCGATCCGCGAGTGATTAGCAAAGCTTACACTATACCTGAGTTGACCTATTCTGAAGCTATGGAATTATCACACTTTGGGGCAAAAGTTATTTACCCACCTACTATTTTGCCAGTTTATAAAAAGGGGATTCCTATTCAAATTAAAAATACTTTTGAGCCTGACAATCCTGGCACACGAATTTCGAAAGAGATGAATAACGGATTGGAAAGACCAATTAAAGGTATTTCATCTATTTCAGGAATTAATTTGGTTACGTTGCAAGGTATTGGAATGGTTGGTGTAACTGGAATTTCGATGCGTCTGTTTTCTGCTCTGGCAAAAGAGAATGTGAATGTAATTTTAATCTCGCAGGCATCTTCGGAGAATTCAATAAGCGTTGCAATTGAGGAGCATGCAATTGATTTAGCGGAAAATGCTATCCAAGCTGAATTTGAAAAGGAAATTGCTGCAGGTAAGATCAGCAAAGTTGAAATGGAGAGTAATCTCTCTATTGTTGCCATCGTTGGTCAGAACATGAAACACACAACAGGAATTGCCGGCAAACTGTTCTCTGCAATGGGTAAAAGTGGTGTAAATGTAGTTGCCATTGCTCAGGGTGCGTCTGAACTAAATATTTCGTGGGTGGTTAAAAATGCCGCGTTACGAAAAACATTAAATGTGGTTCACGAGTCATTTTTTCTGTCGGAGAATAATGAGTTGAATGTGTTTTTAATGGGAATTGGAACTGTTGGCGGAAATTTACTTCAACAATTGCAAAATCAACAGGAAAAATTACTGAAAGAGAAACACCTCAATATTAAACTAACTGGCATTGCAAATTCACGGAAAATGGTTTTCGAACGCGAAGGAATCGATATCTCATCGTATAAAGAAAGTTTGGAGAATTCTGATAAAATATCGAGTTTACAAGGATTTGCAGATGAGGTAAAAGCGATGAATATTTATAATTCGGTTTTTGTAGATTGTACCGCTTCCGATGATGTGGCGAATTTGTATAAAGAAATTTTAAGTGCAAATATTTCGGTTGTAAC
>DAOVTY010000220.1 GCA_030632865.1 Bacteroidota bacterium | reverse complement strand
TCCGGGATTATTCGTTGGCTATAATCAGGATGATGGTATCTTTTTAGGTGGTGGCCCCGTATTCAACAAGTATTCATCCTATCGCCGTCAAAAATATGAGATATTTGCTAATTACGCCTTTCTAACCAATGCATATAATTTTCATTTTGCAGGGTCAAATATCTTTCCTTTAAAACACCTTAAATTGAGTTTAGTTGCTGATGTTAAATCGCCAAATTATGTAAATAACTATTTTGGTATGGGCAATGAAACCAAATGGGAAGTTGACAAATCTGATAAAGAATATTATTGGGTAAGAATGCGAGAATATTATATAAAACCCGAAATCGAAAAATTTATTGATAAAAATGAAAACCATAAAGCAGGTCTTGGATTATTTTATAAATACACTAATGTAGAGGAAACTCCTGAACGTTTTATTTCTGATTTTCCCAATAATGGTCTTGAACCAGATGATTTGCTTGCACATTCTTTTGCAGGAGTTTCTGTGAATTATGAGTGGAATACCATATCTAATCAGGAATTGAAAAAGGAGGAAGAATTTGGAGGTAGCAATATGTTTCGGACACGTGGAACACAACTGGAAACAGAAATTGCACATTTCATAGGACTTAATAACAATTCTTCCGATTTTACAAAAATCTCAGGAGAGTGGACCTCTTATCTCAGTTTCTCAAAACGTCCCCGGATTGTTTATGCAGTGAGGATTGGCGGGGAAAAGATTTTTGGTGATTATGTTTTTAACGAAGCTGCTAAACTTGGTCAAAATGAGAACCTGCGCGGTTTTCGTCAAACAAGATTTTATGGTGATGCCAATGTTTATTTGAATACAGAAATACGAATCAGAAGTAAGCAGCTTAATTCATATATTTTGAATACTACTGCCGGATTGTTCATATTTAATGATATTGGTCGCGTGTGGCTTGATGGAGAAAATTCTTCCCGTTGGCACGACGGCTATGGGATAGGTTTTTGGTGGTCTCCTTTTGATATGGCTCTGCTTAATATTTCTTATGCAAGAAGTAAGGAAGACAATCTCATAAATTTTTCAATGAATTATCAATTCTAATTTTATGTCAAAAAAATATATATTTATTACATTCATTTTCATTTTTATTTCTGTTAATGCTTTTTCAAATTCAAAAATATATTTAATCAGACATGCAAAAGTTCCGATAGAAAATCCGGGGTGGTGCAGTTCGCAGATTGCAAATGAATATAAAGTGCTTTACAATAATACTTCTGTTCAGAAATTTGATTCTGAAATGGTACTTAAAAAAATTGATCGTTATGAAACGATTGACACAGTTTTTTGCAGTCCTCAATTACGAGCGAAACAAACTGCAGAATTGCTTTTTGGTAAAAATGTAAACTTGAAAATTAATGAGAATCTGATGGAGCTCGATTATCCGGTAATTAAATGGCCACTTTTAAAATTGCCGGTGAAAGTATGGCTAACTACTTCTTTAATTGCATGGATGGCTGGGAACAACCAAGACAAGGAGCTAACTTACAAGCAAAGAAAAGATTATCTTGAAAATTATTCTCTTACACTAATAGCGTATGCCGAAACACATGGGGAAACTGTAATCGTAGCTCATGGAGTTGTAATCAGAGAGATTATTAAAATTCTTAAAAAGAAGGGATGGACATTTGAAGATAAAGATGGATATGGAAACCTGTCAGTTAATTGTCTGGTAAACAGCTAAATCATAATACAGCTAAATTTATTGTTTTGAAAAAAGTATTTTTGATAGTTCTCCCCTCGCAGAGGGAAATGCCGGGAGGCAGTGGGGTTAAAGAGATAAAATAATGTTATAAATTTCCCCATTATAAAACGTTCTTTTTATTTAAACAGATAATATTTTTAACAAAAATTACTAATATATAAATTTGTAGGACAGCCAATAGAATTGGTTTAGGTAGAAGTCTATTGTTTTTTCAATAGTTTTATTCTATTTGGTATTAAGAGTTGTATTGTTAACATTGATTAAAAAAATTGTGAAATACTTGCAAGTTAGTGAATATTAACTAACTTAGCAGCGTTATTATATATGAAACTAATAAAAATATGCAAACTGAAAGACAAATAGAAATTATTGAAGCTGCACTGGAGCTAATTACTGATAAGGGAATACAGGGCATGACTATAAAAAACCTGTCGAAAAAAATTGGTATTACAGAACCGGCTATTTACAGGCATTTTGATAGTAAAACAGATATTCTGTTAAGCATGCTGAATAATTTCAAGGAAATGGCAAATATGCTTTCCGGGATAATGGAAAGTTATGAAGCTCCGGCAATGGAAAAAATCAGTTTTATGTTTACAAAGATGCTAGAACTATTTTCAGAAACCCCATCAATGGTTTCGGTTATATTCTCCGAAGAAATTTTTAAAAACGAAGAGGTACTAAAATGGATAATAGTTGAAATTCTGAACTTGCACTCCGAAACAATCGAAAGTATTATTTCTAAAGGACAACAGGAAAATAATGTAAGGAAAGATATTGATGAAAAAAGCCTGGCTTTAATTGCAATGGGCTCTTTTAGGTTACTGGTAAAAAGATGGGATATAAATAACCACAACTTTAATTTAAGCATAGAAGGTAAAAAATTGATAACTGTAATAAGTAAAGTTTTAGAAAAATAAAATATATAATCATGAAAAAGTTTATTCCTTATATAATTACGATTCCTTTAACTGCATTTGGTCTGCTTACTCTGTTTTTAAGTAGTTCTGTAATATTCGATTTGTTCGGTATTAGAGAAAAAGAGGGCAATTATGTTTTGTTAATTGTTTGGGCAAATTTCTTTAGCAGCATTCTTTATCTTTTTGCTGCTTATGGTTTTATTAAAAGTAGCAAGTGGACAGCAAAATATCTTGTAGCATCAGTAGTTATTCTGGTTGCAGCATTTGTATGGTTTCTAATTTATATTAATGGTGGAGGTATTCACGAAACTAAAACAATTGGAGCAATGGTTGTTAGAATAAGCATTACAATTGTATTTTTAATATCGGCATATTTTACTATTTGTAAACCCAGAAGAATAGCAGGCAACAAGAATTAGAAGCATAGATTTATAATTATAAACATAGTAAGTGTTATGAAAATTACAAAAGTTGAAAATACACAGATAAAGGAAACTCCTCATAAAATTGATGTACGTTTTATATACGACCATGCCGAAGCCCAGTTGGCACACATGGTACTAAAACCCGGTGAATCTTTGAAACCGCACATTACTCCGGTAAATGTATTTATATACGTTCTGGAAGGAGATGCAAGTATAACAATTGGCGACGAAACTGTTATGGTATCGGAAAATGCAATTGTTGAAAGTCCGAAGGATATTGTGCATTTTATTGCTAATAAATCTGATAAAAACGTTCGGTTGTTAGTCTGTAAAACACCCCGACCAACGAAAGCAGGAAAGATACTTTAGTGTTTTTTTTAGGCACTAAACAACCCGTAATTTTAAACGGGTTGTTAAAGATCTAAGAAGTTAGTGAATATTAATTAACAACAAATAAAAATGGAAAAATTATTAAACAAACTATTAAAAGCACCCTGGATAAGTTTTGGAGTAACAATTATTGTTAGTGCTTTTCTTTTCATGCAAATGACAGAAAACTCCGAAATGGAAACCGACCTCGACAAATATATGCCGCAAGATCATCCGGCATTTGTATACAGCGACCAGGCGGAAGAGTGGTTCGGAATTAACGATGGAATTATTGTCGCCATCGAAAACGAAAGCGGAATTTTTAACTCTGAAACGTTGGATACGCTCAAGCAGTTAACAAGAAGGTTGCAGAAAATGGATGAGATTGAAAAAGCCGATGTTACATCGTTATACACCGCCGATAATATTGTTGGAACTGAAGATGGAATGGATGTAAAAGCTTTTTTCAAGCAAGTTCCAAAAACAAAAGAGCAACTTATACATATAAAAGAAAATGTAAGAAATAACGAAATGGTTTACGGTCGTTTAGTTTCTGTTGACGAAACTGTAACAGTTATTATTGCCGAAATAAGAGACGATGTTTTTACTCAGGAGTTTTATGAGGAGATTTTAAGTCTCGTTAATTCATACCAAACCGACGATATTAAAATTCATGTTGCAGGTCGCCCAATTGTAGAAGGAACGATGGCATTGCTCGGACCAGCCGATATGAAAAAGATGGTGCCAATTGTTTTGCTGGTCATCACTTTAGTACTATTTGTAATGTTGCGTTCGGTAAAAAGTACACTGCTTACAATGTCGGTCGTATTTTTTAGTACACTCTGGGTTTTTGGTTTGATGGCACTTGTGGGAGTTCCAATTTACGCAGTATCAACAATGATTCCGGTAATGCTTATTGCAATTGGGGTTGCCGACGGAATACATCTTTATAGTCATTTGCAACTATTCCTGAGAAAAAATCCTTCGGCAACGAAAAAGGAGGCAAGTGTTGATCTGATTAAAAATATGTGGAAACCGGTAGTAATGACATCTATTACAACTGCCATCGGATTTGTTTCGCTGCTGACTTCGCAAGTATATCCGATTAAATATTTTGGAATTTTTACAGCTTTTGGAGTTTTAATGGCGATGGTATTTTCTTTAGTAATAATACCGGCAGGGTTAATGGTATTTGGGTTGCCAAAAGTTAAAGCAGTTAAAAAAAGTGGTAATGCTGAAACTAACCTTGCATATAATTTTGCAGCAAAAATTTTAAATAAAGGCAAGGTCTCGATAATTGTTACTGCAATTGTTATTGTAGTTTCCATAGTTGGAATGCAAAAAATATGGATTAACTCCAGCTTCCTCGATAAGTTTGAAAAAGATAGCGACATCGTTCTTACAGACCAGTTTATTAATAGTCATTTTGGAGGTACTACCAGTTTAAATCTGATTCTTGATGCTGATGGGAAGAAGGATGCTTTTAAAAATCCCGATGTATTAAAATTGGTTAATAAGATGCAGGGAAAAGTTGAAAACGATCTCGATATTGTTGGCACATCATTCACTTTAACCGATTATGTTAACAGAATGAATAAGGTAATGAATGCTGATAACGAGGAGTTTAACGTAATTCCTGACAGTCAGAATATGATTGCTCAGTATCTTCTACTTTACGAAATGTCGGGCGACCCTGAAAATTTGAATAAAGTTGTTGATTACGATTACGAAAAGTTGAATGTTACTTTTCAACTTAAAAGTGATAATACTAAACTCATTATTTGTCCTTCGAGAATTAAATCGGTAAACACAAGTCCTTTATAACCGCTTCCGGCATACTTCATTGAAATCCCCATTTTTTTAAAATCATCTTCAAACTCGTGTATTACATCGAGTGCAGAAT
>DAOVTY010000089.1 GCA_030632865.1 Bacteroidota bacterium | reverse complement strand
TCGGTACGAAAAACCGAAGCATAAAAAGTATATAGCGGCTCAATTTTTTCTACCGGAAAATCGGTTCCATTGGGAAGCCAACCAAGTTGATTTAATAATGTTTGGTATGAATAGGCTCCTTTAATTCGCTCCTCTCCTACTCTATATTCAGCCCAATACATATCTGATGTACAATATGTTGCCTGGATTGATGGAACAATTGAGAACTGTGCGAACTTACCAAAATCGTTGGGATTAATAATTTGTGAATGCTCAATTCGCCAGCGACGGTCGTTTTTACTTTTCAAAAATTTACCATACGTATTTAACATTAAACGGTTTGCACTGTCGCCAATACAGTGTGTTGCTACGGCATAATTATTATCGTATGCTAATTGGCAAATTTTATCGTAATATGTTTGGTAGGCAATTTGCAACCCTCTGTTTCCAGGGTCGTCAGAATATTCATTAATCATTAATGCACCGCGAGATCCGAGTGCACCATCAGCAAAAAGTTTGATTGTATTAACTGTTAAATAATCAGTTTTATAAATTCCATTGTTTACAAAATGCTTAAAATTATCTTCCGATGGACTCAACATTGCATTAATTCTTACTTTCAATAAGCCTGCCTTTTGCATTTCGTCCATCAACAAAACAGTATGTTTTCCAACTCCGCAATCTGCAACAGAAGTTAAACCAACCGCAAAACAATTTTTCTGTGCTGCCAGCAAACCTTTTTCCTGTTGCTCGCGCGAAATATCCGGAACATGCCGCGAAACCAAACCCATGGCATTATCAATTAAAACTCCGGTTGGCTTCCCGTTTTTTAGCAAAATATCGCCACCTGTAACTTTTAAATCACCATTAACTTTCCCTATTTCCAGCGCTTTTGAGTTACACCACCCGGCATGTCCGTCAACACGAATTAGAAAAACAGGAATATCGGGAAACATTTTATCCAAGCCTATTTTATCGGGAAACTCTTTTGTTGACCAATCGTTTTGATCCCAACTTCTGCCTAAAATCCAGTCTCCACCAAACTTCTCGTAATGACTCTTTAAAATTTCGTAAATCTCTTCTTTACTTTCTGTTCCGCGCAAATCGGCATACTGCATCAAATTTACTCCATAACCATTAAAATGACTGTGCGCATCAATAAACCCCGGATAAACGTATTTTCCGATAGCATCAACTACATTTTTGCTTGTGTACTTTTTCTCAATCGAATCCACCGTATTGGTTTCTACAATTTTACCATCAACTACAACAAAACTTTCAACCTTCGAAAAATTGCTATCAACTGTGTAAATTGTTGCATTTTTTACAATTAAATCGACTACTTCTTTTTGACTGCATGAAATCATTACATATAAAAATATTAGTGAAAACAAGATAATTGAAAATTGTTTCATTTTAAATAATTTATGATGCTAACAAATGTAGCTTTTATTGGCTTTTAAAAAATATAATTTCTGTTGATTTTATATTGATTTGTTTAATATCGAGGTTGTTCATACTTAAAATCACAGTTACTTTACAACAACAGTTTTTGCATTCATAAATTCTTTTATGCCTAATGATGAAAGTTCACGTCCATAACCACTTTTCTTTATTCCGCCAAAAGGTAATCGTGGGTCTGATTTCACAAAATCGTTAATAAAGCAACAACCAGCATCTATTTGCATTTCGGCTATATTTTCTCCCCTTTTGATATTGTTTGTAAATATTGCAGCCCCTAACCCAAACTCAGTATCGTTAGCAACTTTAATTGCCTCATTTTTATCTTTAACTCGAATAACAGATGCTACCGGACCAAACAACTCTTCATCATAGGCTGGCATTCCCTGGCTTACATTTTCTAAAATAGTTGGCGGATAAAAAGCACCTTTCCGTAAAGGTATTTCGCCTCCAAGAATTATTTCTGCTCCTTTTTCAACTGAATCTAAAACTTGTTGATGCAACTCATCTCGCAAATCTATTCTCGCCATGGGACCCATTGTTGATTTTTCGTCGCAAGGATCGCCAAAATAAGCACTGTTCATTTCGTGAGTAAAATGTTCCAAAAACTCAGGATATGCATCTTCAACAATTATAAAGCGTTTAGCAGCAATACAGCTTTGCCCTGCATTTAAAAGTCGCGCTGCAGCACATTTTTTTGCAGCATCCTCTAAATCAGCATCTTCCAGAATAATATATGGATCACTTCCTCCAAGCTCTAAAATACATTTTTTAAGTTCGCTGCCGGCAATTGCAGCTACACTTTTTCCGGCAGGCGTACTTCCCGTTAAGCTTACAGCTTTTATTGCATTGTGTTTTATTACATTTTTAACCTGCCCGCTACCAATTAACAAGGTGCGAAAAACATTCTCGGGGAAACCTGCTTCACGAATTAATTCTTCAATTGCCAGGGCACAGCCAGGAACATTACTGGCATGTTTAAGCACTGCTGTATTTCCGGCCATTAAGGTTGGAGCCAGAAACCTAAATACTTGCCAGAACGGGAAATTCCAGGGCATAACTGCCAAAACCGTTCCGATGGGTTGATATGAAATATATGAGCGACTCGCTTCGGTTTTGATAATTTCATTCTCTAAATGCAGTTCAGCATTTTGCGCATAGTAATCGCAAACCCAGGCGCACTTCTCAATTTCAGCAATTCCCTCTTTTTTTACTTTCCCCATTTCTAACGCCATAAGTTGGGCAAGTTCCATTTTTTTACTTTTCAAAAGGGATGAAAGATTTTGCATTAAATTACTACGATGCTTAAAAGATGTACTCCGCCAATGATGCCATGTTTTATCAACAGCATTTATTATTTGCTCTACCCCTTTTTCTGAATGGGATTTATAAGATTGAATAATTTTACCGGTGGTTGGGTTTATAGATTTTAGCATAATTATCATATTTTTTATAAAATCTAAGTTACAAAAAATAGAATAATCGAGCAAAAAATTACTACATGGGAACTTCTATGGCAAGTAATTTCGAGTTATCAAAAATTTGTATTTCAAGTGGATCATAAAAACTCCAAACTCCCAGAGCATCGCGTTTATGTAATATTTGATTATCAATTTCAATTTCGCCATTAATCAACATAAAATAAACTCCATTTCCCTGTTTATTTAATTTATAGTTTAATACTTGCAAATTATTTGTACTGATTATTGAAATGTAGGCATCTTGATGAATAGAAAGTGAATTGCGTCTCCCCTTTGGAGAAACTAATAACTGCCATCTGTTTATACGCCCTATTTCCGGAAATGCCTTTTGCTCATATTTCGATTTATGCCCCTTTTTATCAGTAAGAATCCAAATCTGAAAAAGAGATAGTAATTCAGTATCAGACGCATTAAATTCTGAATGCCAAATACCGGAGCCAGCAGAAATAACTTGAACTTCATCTGTTGAAATAATTTCTTCGTTTCCCATATTATCACCATGTTTAACAGAGCCATAAAGTGGAATTGTAATTATCTCCATATTTTGGTGAGGATGCAAATCGAAACCTTTTGAAGGTGCAATTTTATCGTCATTTAAAACCCTAAGTTTTCCAAAATGATTTTTTTCGCTATCAAAATAGTTGGCAAAACTAAAAGAATGGGTTGTTTTTAGCCAACCATGATCGGCAAACCCTCGATGAGAACTCTTGTGAAATACCTTTTTCATTATTTCTATACTACAATTAATTATAGCTTTTGTTCAATAGCTAAAAATCTGCAGATTTGTTTCCTTTAATGTTTTGTAAATCAAGCATCAAATTGTATATTTAATTTTATTAATATTGTGTTTGGTTTTTATATTAATAATATTTAAGAGCGAAAAATGAGGAGTGCAATTAAAAGGCCAACTGAAGACGAGACCAATTTAAGTGGATTTCAGCTGTTTATGAAATTAAAGGAGGATGAGTTTAATCGTTTGAATTACGAAAAAATTTGTTCGTTGTATAAAAAAGGTACAATAATTTATCGCGAAGGAAGCCGACTAACAGGCTTTTTCTGTGTTACACGAGGTATTATAAAAATATATAAAACAGGAATCGATGGCAAAGAGCAAATTATAAGATTTGCTAAAAAAAATGAGATTATTGCCTATCGGTCTCTACTTAGCCAAGAGTCGGCTTGCACAACTGCTAAAGTTATAGAAGATGCAGTTTTATGCCACATTCCGTATCAAACTTTACTTTATTTAATCGAAAATAACTGGAAGTTTTCGCACCACATGTTACAAATTATTAGTGCAGAATTGCGTGAAGCGAACGACTATATTACCGATATTGCACAAAAAACAGTTCGCGAAAGATTGGCCGAAGTTCTTCTTCTTTTAAAAGAAAATTTTGATTTAGATAACCAAAATACATTGCAAATATCGTTAACACGCGAGGAGCTTGCAAATATAGTTGGCACTGCAACAGAGTCTGTTATACGTTTATTATCAGAATTTAAGCACGATAAGTTAATAGAATTGCAAGGTAGAAAAATTAAATTTTTAGATATCCCAAAACTACAAAAGGTAGCTAATATCTAAAGGCCGGTTTTTTATAAGAACAACTATTTTGTAATGCAAAAACGCCACAATAACAAACAACAATACTTTAACGAGCAAGCCAAAACTACCCAAAAGTTTGTCGTTCCGTTTTTATCAAATTTTCTGGATATTGATTCGAATACAACCGTTCTAGAAATTGGATGTGCAGAAGCTGGAAATCTTAAGCCATTTGTTGATTTAGGATGCAAAGTAACTGGAATAGACATTGCTTGTGGTAGAATTAAATTAGCAAAAGAGTTTTACAAAGAACATAAAAACATAAATAACTTGGAGTTAATTTGTGAGAATATTTACAACGTTAAACCGTCGGATAAAAAATACGACGTAATTGTAATGCGCGATGTAATTGAACATATTCCAAATCAGGAAAAATTTATGAGTTTTGTTAAAGCATTTTTAAAAGATGATGGCAAATTTTTCCTTGGTTTCCCTCCATGGCAAAATCCTTTTGGTGGTCATCAGCAAGTTTGCTACAACAAATTCATATCAAAATTACCTTATATTCATCTTCTTCCTCGTTCAATTTATAGTTCAATTTTAAAAGCTTTTGGCGAGTCAGAAGGCACAATTAAAGGATTGATAGAAATTAAAGATACCGGAATTTCAATAGAACGTTTTGAGAAGATTTTAACAACTGAAAACTATACAATTAACAAACGAACATTCTTTTTTGTAAATCCGAACTACGAAACTAAATTCGGGTTAAAACCCCGCAAACTAACAAAGCTAATATCGGCAATTCCGTGGTTTCGAAACTTTTTTACAACTGCAATGTATTATGTAATTTCGAAATAGGGAAAAGGACTTTCCGAGTCCTTTAAAAAAATAATTACCGGATTTGGAAAATTCGGTTCCCGTCTATCTCACAATCCAATCTTCAGGATCAAGTTTTTGATTTTCATGCCAAATTTGAAATTTAAGAATAGATTTGCTGATATCATCTTTATCAAAATAAACTGTACCAATACTTTGTTTTGTAGATATTTTTTCGCCCTTTTTAACCACTACTTCACGCAAATTAGAATATACACTCAAATATGTTCCGTGCCTTATTATAACAGCAGTATTACCACCCGAAATACCAAAAACCCGACTTACCTCACCGTTAAAAATAGCACGCACTTTAGATCCAATTTCGGTAGCAATATTTATTCCGTTATTTTTAATCTTAACGTTAGTTAAAACCGGATGCTGATGGATTCCAAAATGCTCGATAATAATGCCACGCTCAACGGGCCATGGAAGTCGTTTTTTATTCTGAGCAAAATTATTACCGATAAGTTTTTGTTCTGGAGTTAATGCAAAACCCGATCCCCCGGATTCTCTACTTTTACGCGCTTCCTCCTCTATAATATGTTGTATTTCGCGCTCTAATTGCTGCTCTACACGTTGTTGTTGCTTTAGTTTCTGACGCAAATTTTGTTGCTCATTATGTAAGTTTTTATACTCTCTATTTTGCAGAGTTTTCTCTTTTGATAACTGTTTATTCTCTTCTTGAGTTTCTGTAATTAATTTCTGCTTAGTTACTTTTTGCTCTTCCAGTGTTACAATCTTTTTGTTTAAAACTAACTGAATTGCAAAAATTATTTCGGCCTGATTTTCTCGATACGACGTATATCTTTTCAAGTACAGAAACCTACGGTGAGCTTGATTTACATTTTCTGCCGAAAGCAAAAATAATACATTATCGTACGCATTTCTGTTTCTATATGCAGAGCGTATTAGTTCTGCATACTCCTTTTTAATTTGTTTGATATCAGTATTAAGCAATTCAATAACCATAGAGTTATTATCTATAAATTCCTGATAAACATCTATTTCGCCATTTATACTAAATATAATTGTATTGCGCTGATTAATTTTATTATTTAAAAGTTGAAGCCGACTTAATGATGATTGTTCATTTTTTTGAACCTCTTTTAACAAACGAGAAGTATATTTAATTTCGTTTGCAGCATCTTGTTTTTTCTTTTGCAAATCGGTTATTGACTGCCCAAAACTAAATGAACAGAGAGTTATAAAAAAAATAGTAATTGATAAAATTTTCATCCGAAACAAAAATTATATTTTTTACGAATGTAACGGATATGATTCTTAATCTACTTTAATTTCTTCGTATTTTTCAGGAATTTTAATACTAAATGAATTAATTTTATCGATTGAAAAACCTGACATTTTAAGTTTGAGTTTAACCTCATTTTGTTCTGATCTAAAACTCATGTCTATTACACTCGGATAATTTTTATTATCAACTTCAACAAAATCATTAAAATTCATGTTCATTATTCGATTATTGGTTTTATCGTTCATAATCAACTCTTTTAATGCAAAATCTACAGGGTTAAAGTACATTTTTTGAAGTATTAAAGCTTCGTCGTCCAAACGTTTCATTCGACGATCTTCCTTACCCGTTTTGCCAATTTTACTTTTCTGCTCTATCTTAAAAATCTTTTTTGTTTTTTCAGACTGGAGCACATACATTCCGTCTTCTATAAAAGAATCAAAAGTTTTAAAATCCTTGTTCTTAACATCATTTCGATACGAAAATGCATTGTTAGAAATTATTGATTGAATGGTAGCAAAATCGATGTCGATGTTAAAAAAACTACTTAGATAAGAATAGCCGTCAATAAAATAATTATGGTCGATATAATTCACGTATTTTACACTATCGGGAGTAAGTAATACTCTACCAACCGGCACTCTTAATTTACTAATAGAAACCAATATTTTTTCATCATTTAAAGATTTTAAATTAATGGTGAAATTGGTTTTCTTATCGTTATTCGAAAACTGACAACTAATGCGTTTAATTGTAAGATATTCGTAATCGAATGCATTTTGCTCTATTTTTTTTAGAAGTTTTCCGGTGCTTATAGATTTTACTCCTGCAGTTGGCAGTTCTCTTGCCGTACGACACGATGATAACCAAACAGTTGCCAATAAAAGTAAAACAATAGGGTTTTTAAAAATTTGCATGCTTGTCATTTCTACTCTTCAAAATATTTTTGATCTCTGATTTTGCGCAATAAAACGTCAGAACTTCCACCATTATCTTTTGCTTTTTCCCAATATTCTTTTGCTTCATCCAGCTTATCCGACATATATAAAATATCGCCATAATGTTCTAGAAGAGTTGCATTATTATCTCCATCGTTTTTAATTGCTGCCTCCATATAAAACTTTGCCAACTTATATTCTCCTTTTTTAAACAACACCCACGCATGTGTGTCTAAATATGTTGCATTATTAGGAAATCGCTCAACAACTTTACCACTCATTCGTTCTGCTTTATCTAAATCGCCACCATCGAGCGATAAATAATACGCATAATTATTCATGGCTATATAATTTTCGCGATCTAATTCAACGGCTTTTTCAAACAGTTTAAATGCTTCCTGTTTTCTATTCAATTTATAAACAGCTTCTCCTTTAAGCATTAAAAACTGACCTTCTAATTGTGGGTTGTCAACAATAAAATCAATCCCCTCTTCTGATACTGTTACTGCCTCTTCAAATTTTTCTAACTGAATAGTAGCTACTACATTTAATAAATATCCTTGTGGTTGATTTGGAAAAAGTTCGATAGTCTCTTTACTATGTTTATAGAGTCCTTCCCAGTCTTGTAAATCATTATCGATAAGTAAAACCCGTTCCCACATCAGATAATCATTCGACTGAATATCAAGAGCTTTTAACAGAGCAACTCTCGCTTCGGGCAATTTTTGTTTTTTAATTAAACTTTCGGCTTGTACTGTATAAACCAAAAAATCATCGGGATGTTTACCTAGAAGTATCTGAATAAGTTCTTCTTCTTTTTCGTCGGTAATTTTAGATTCGTTGCGGTTTGATGTTAGCATCATATATAATTGCAACTTATTTTTAATATCAACATTATCACTAGAAAAACCTTTTTTTGTCTCTTCGTATGACTTATCAAATTCTTTGATAGAGATGTAATAATTTGCCAGCGAAAAATGTACAAATCCATTCTCCGGATCCATTACCAAAATCTTATTATAATTCGCCAACGCATTTACACTATCTCCGGTGCTCAAATACAAATCGGCTAATAAGCCGTAATATGTAGCTTCGTTAGGATCAAAATCAATTAGTTTTTCTATCTCAGTAAAAGCCGCATCAATATTACCAGCCGCAACATACAACTGCTGTTTTGCAACAGAAATTTGCTCGTTAATACCCGATTCACTTTCCATTAAATCATAAGTTTCAATGGCTTCATTAAACTTCTTAGCGTTTGCCAATAAAATTGCTTTTGTATATAAAAACTCCATGTTACCTGGGTCGTCTTGTAAAAGCTGGGTGTAAATTTCGGCAGCAGCAGAAAACCTCTTCGATTGCTGATAAATTTGAGCCAGCAATTGTTTATACCACTTATTCTCAGAGTTTATACTTATTGCTTTTTCGAGCAACAACGATGCACTTATAAAATCGTTATTTGCAGCATGAATATTTGCTAACTCGAACATAGCAGCCGAGGAGTTTGGGTCTATTTCTAAACAACTTGATAACAATTGAATTGCTTCTTGCATATTCCCAAACATTTTTTGTTTTAATGCCTCCAAAAAGAGATATTCAAACTCCATCTGTTTTTGTTCTGCAAGCTCATCAACTGGTTTATTAATTGCAGCATTTGCAACTTCTTGCTCGGTTACTTTTTTTGTTGCTGAACAAGAAACCAGAAACAGTGTAAATAAAATAAAACTAAACCAATATATTTTTCTAATCATTTTCTATTAATTATTATTTCTTTTCTCTTCCAATTCTCGATATATTTTTAACAGAAATGAAAGAATAAGAATATCACCTTTTACTTTTTCCCGGTGTGTCCAAAACCTCCAGCACCTCTATCTGTTTTGTCTAACGTTTCTACCAAATTCCAATTTACAGTTTCGTGCGCAGCAATTATCATTTGGCAAATGCGTTCTCCGCTCTCAATAACAAAGTTTTTGGTAGAAAGATTAATTAAAATAATTCCAATCTCCCCACGATAGTCAGCATCAATAGTTCCGGGTGTGTTTAAAACAGTAATTCCCTTTTTTAATGCCAGCCCGCTTCGTGGTCTAATTTGTGCTTCAAAACCTTGAGGGAGTTCAATAAAAAGTCCTGTCGGAATTAGTTTTCTTTCCATGGGTTTTAAAACTACAGATTCCTGTAGATTAGCCCTCAAGTCCATACCGGCTGACATTTCAGTACTATAAGCCGGTAATTCGTTACTCGATTTATTAACTATTTTAACCTGCATTTTAAATTCTGTTTTTTAAAGAACGGCAAAGATAAAGAAATATTAAGAAATTGAGGGTTCAATAAACAATAATTACAATTCTGAATATCAAAAATAACTTGCTGAATAACAATTATATAATCATCAAATTGGTCATAATCTCATCTGAAACAAACAGACCATTTTTTGTGAGAGTAAAAATATTATTGTCCTGAATTACTAAATCCGAATTTTTATATTTTTCTATATTTTTCAGAAAATATGTAGCTTTTTCATTTCCAAAATTACTTTTTATAAAATCTACAGATACACCCCAAATAGTACGAATTCGAGTTAAAATATATTCATTATATTTTTCGCTTTCACTTAATTTTTCCTCTTCAAAATATGATTTATTATTTTCTATTGCGTCAATATATTTCTCAGTATTGGAGATATTCCATCTTCTAGAAGATCCATTAAACGAATGAGCCGAAGGTCCTAATCCTAAATATTTTTTGCCAAACCAGTAAGATTTATTGTGTTTAGAATAGATTTTATTTTTTGCAAAATTAGAGATTTCATATTGTTGAAATCCGTTTTTTTCTGCCTCCTCTATCAGAATATTAAATTGCGAAATACTTTCTCGCTCTTTTAACTCATTTAAAGTACCCTTTTTAAGCCAGTTATAAAAAACTGTGCCTTGGTGGTAAGTTAAATGGTATGCAGAAAGATGCTGAACCGAAAGTTGAAATACTCTGCTTAAACTCTCTTTCCATTCGTTATCAGTTAATTTAGGTAGTCCATAAATCAGGTCAACACTAATATTTTCGAATCCTATTTTTATTGCATTTTCAACCGATTCTACTGCCTGTTTTGAATTATGACGGCGGTTCATTTTTTTCAAATATTCATCCTGAAAAGATTGAATACCAATGCTCAAACGATT
>DAOVTY010000143.1 GCA_030632865.1 Bacteroidota bacterium | reverse complement strand
CTCATCAATAACCGGGTGGACAAAGGCAGGAAAGGGATGGAAGGGATTACCATCTCGAAAGAGTTTGCCGGTGATTTTGGCACACCCGAACAACAAATCGGAACTTTTAACATAGAAAATCCGTGGGAAAGTTGCATTACCATTTGCAAACAGTGGGCATGGAAACCCAACGATAAAATGAAGTCATTTGAACAATGCATACAAACATTATTAAAAACTGTTGGAGGTGGCGGCAATCTACTGTTTAATGTTGGGCCAATGCCCGATGGAAGAATTGAACAACGGCAAATCGGCCGTTTAAAAGAGATGGGCGATTGGCTTCAAGAATATGGCGAGTCGGTTTACGAAACAACAGGTGGGCCGTACAAACCTACCGAATGGATTTCTTCAACAAGAAAAGGAGACAAAATATATTTGCACCTGTTTAACCTTGAAAGTAACGAACTAAAAATACCTTCCCCTGGCAAAGCAAAAGTAAAAAATTGTTCTTTATTAAATGGCAACAAATTAGAATTTAAACAAACATATGAGGAGTTAATTATTATGATTCCTGATAAAATGAAAGGCGAGGTTGTAACAACAATTTTATTGTCATTAAATGTCGAAGCAATTTCAATTCAGCCAATAGAAATAAAATAATTTTATGAAACGAGCATGGTAAATATTGGTACACAGGTGAATCATTATTCAGCGAGTTCCATCGAATACCTTTAAAAACTAAAAATTATAATGAGATGAAATACTTATTCATGCTATTATTTATTTCAGTGCTTTTTTTTCAAAGTTGCGAAGATCAAAAAAAATCAGATTCTCGTCCTAATATTGTAATAATATTGGCCGATGATTTGGGTTTTGGTGACCCAACATGTTACAACCCCGATTCGAAAATACCAACACCTAATATCGATAAGCTGGCATCCGAGGGATTGCGTTTTACAGATGCACATTCAGTATCAGCAGTTTGTACTCCAACCAGATATAGTATTTTAACGGGGAGATATAGTTGGAGAACAAGGTTAAAAAAAGGCGTATTGTGGCCTTGGGACGAACCACTTATTGAAAAAGAAAGATTAACACTTCCTACAATGCTTAAACAAAAAGGTTATCAAACAGCAGCTATCGGCAAATGGCATCTTGGATGGGAATGGGCAACTACAGATTCAATTTCAGCGAAAAACACAAATGGTGAAAATATTGATTATAACAAAAAAATAGGTGGAGGCCCGTTGAATTATGGATTCGATTATTACTTCGGAGATGATGTCCCCAATTTCCCTCCCTATACATTTATTGAAAATAATAAAGTAACAAAAACCCCGACAATAAATAAGCCCAATTCCTTATTTGGATGGAAAGGGAAAATGGCAGAAGGCTGGAAATTGGAAGGTGTTATGCCCGAAATCACAAAGAGATCGGTCGAATACATTAATAAAGCTTCGAATAAGAAAGAACCTTTTTTTCTTTATTTTGCTTTAACCGCTCCACACACTCCAATTGCACCGTTAACGCAGTTTGAAGGCAAAAGTAAAGCCGGGAAATATGGCGATTTTGTATATGAAGTTGACTGGACAGTAGGTGAAATAATGAATGCACTTAAACGAAACGGAATTGACAAAAATACTCTTGTAATTTTTACAAGCGACAATGGTTCTCCTGCGCGGAATGGGGAGAACTGGTCAGGGCCAACACAATCGGTAATTGAAGATTACGGGCACAATCCTGCCGGAAATTTTAGGGGAATGAAAGCAGATATTTGGGAAGGTGGACACAGAATTCCGTTTATTGTAAAATGGACAAATAAAATCGAGGATGGCAAAAAAACATCAGCACTTATTTGTTCCATGGATTTGATGTCAACTATCGCTGAAATTATTGGTTTTGAACTTCCGGAAAATGCTTCTGAAGATGGAGAAAGTATGTTGAATGTTTTAAGGGATAATAGTGATTCAGGCAGGGAGATTCTGATAAATCATTCTAATGCAGGTGTTTTTGCTTTGCGAAAAGGAGATTGGAAACTAATTCTTTCGGACCGTTCAGGGGGATTCAGTGATGGTAAAAACCCGAATGGATACGGAATAAAAACAGCAGGACAGCTATACAATTTAACTGATGACCCGGGCGAAAAAAATAATCTGTATGCGGAGTATCCTGACATTGTTGAAGAATTGACAAAAGAACTTGAAAAGATAAAATCAATATGAATTCAAGAGAAAGAGTTTTAAGTGCGATTGCACACAAAGAACCCGACAAAGTTCCCATAGATTTGGGAAGCAATCCAAGTTCTGGTATTTCAGCAATTGCCTACGATAATTTAAAAAAATACTTGGGCATGAACCATCCCACCCGTGTTTACGATGTGGTTCAACAACTGGCACAGCCCCATCAGGAAATAATCGACCACTTTGGATTAGATGTAATTGATATTGGCAGAGAATTTAACACCAATGATAGCGACTGGTATAACTATACACTGGCAAATGGTGGAACGGCGCAATATCCGATTTGGTATAAGCCAGAAAAATCAAACAATGGCTCGTGGATTACTAAAGATGAGAATGGTGTTATGCTTTCAAAAATGCCTGTTGGAGCAACCTTTTTCGACCAAACTTATTTTCCTTATTTGGATGGTTTTCCTCATGATTATTCAGGGTTGTCAGAAACTATGCAAAAAGTTATGTGGGCAAGGCATGCTCATTCTCCATGGGATCATGTGGGCGAAAAAGACTTTTGGGAGCAGTTGAGGAAAAAGGCACTGTTCCTAAAAGAGAATACCGACAAAGCACTTTTTATAAGCGCAGGGTCTAACTTGTTTGAATTCGGTACTATGTTGCGGCGAATGGATAATTTTTTCATGGATTTATTAATGAACCAGGATGAAGTTATTAAAATGATTGATGCACTTATGAAAATGCATTTAGCTACTCTTGAAAAGACTTGCGAAGCTGTTGGTGACATTGTTGATGTTATAAGGTTTGGCGATGACCTTGGAATGACAACAGGACCATTTATGGACATAGATACATACCGTTTACTTTTTAAACCACATCATAAAATTTTATGCGACTATGTGAAAGAACACAGCCAAATGAAAATTATGCTTCATAGTTGTGGCTCGATACATCAGTACATTCCAGATTTAATTGAATGTGGATATGACATTCTAAATCCAGTTCAAACCAATTGTCTTAATATGGAACCACAGAAACTAAAAGATGAATTTGGAAAAGATATTACTTTCTGGGGCGGAGGAATTGACACGGCAGGAGTTTTAAATAATGCATCGCCCAAAGAGGTGAGAAAACATGTGTTAAATAGATGCGAAATTTTCTCGAAAGATGGAGGTTTTATTTTTAATACAGTACACAATATTATGCCGGATGTGCCGCCTGAGAATATTGTTGCAATGTTAAATGCTGTTAAAGAATTTAATGGCGAAAACATTGTATAAAAACTAAAATAATTTTACATATTATTATCACCTTATGGGCCTATCTACAATTGATTATATAATATTAATAGCCTACATGCTATTAATTGTGGGCATTGGAGTTTTTTCAGGATTCACAAGAAAATCAAAGTCAAGCGAAGGTTTTTTTCTTGCTGGTCGATCACTAAAATGGCCTCTAATTGGAACCGCACTGTTTGCTGCAAATATTTCAACAATTCATATGGTGGGATTGGCCGGACAAGGGTTTTCTGATGGATTAGTTTGGGGGAATTTTGAGTGGGCAGCACCATTTATGTTAATTGTTTTGGGATTGATCTTCGCACCTTTTTACTTCAAAACAAAAATTTCTACTCTGCCCGAATTTCTGGAAATGCGCTATAACCGGCCAACCCGAACAATGTTAGCAGTCATCTCACTTTTCACAGCACTCTTTCTTCACATCGGCGTTAGTTTATATGCAGGCGCACTTGTTTTCGAAAACTTCTTTGGAATTGAAAAATATACAGCCATTATTGTAATTGCCATTGCCACACTAATTTATTCGGTTATTGGCGGATTAAAAGCGGTGGTTTTAACAGAAGCGTTACAGTCTGGAATATTAATTATTGGCGCAAGTATTATGACAATTCTTGCCATGCTTGCACTGCCCGAATACGGAGTACACTCTTTTGCAGATTTGAAAGCTGCCTTAAAACCAGACCAACTGAGTATGATTCAAACCTCGTCGAATTCGCCATTACCATTTTTAATTTTTATCCCTGGCTATATTGTTTTGGGCTTAAATTATTGGTGTGCCGATCAAACAATTGTACAAAAAGTACTGGGCGCAAAAACACTAAAAGATGCCCAAAGCGGACCTATTTTCGCTGGGTTCATAAAAATTCTTCCGGTATTCATTATGATTTTTCCTGGCATTTTTGCGTACATTATTCTGAAAGATAAAATTGAAATTGCCGACCAGGCATTGCCGGTTTTAATACTAAATATTTTACCTGTTGGATTAAAAGGATTAATGTCGGCCGCGCTGCTTGCAGCATTAATGAGTACAATTGCTTCGGCTCTTAATAGTGCAGGAACAATGGTTTCTATGGACATTGTAAAAAGAAATATGCCAAATATTCCCGACAAAAATCTTTTAATTATCGGACGAATAACTATTCTTGCAGTTACCGTATTTGCAATTGCATGGTCGCCGCTAATAGCCAAATTCCCAAGTATTTTTGAAGCTATAAACGACTTGCTGGCTGTGCTTTCTCCACCAATTTCAGTGGTATTTATTTTCGGAATTATGTCGAAACGTGGAACACCAAAAGCCGGTCATTATACTCTAGTATTTGGTTTTATTCTTGCTGTAATTGCATTTTGTATCGACTTTGAAATGATTGCCGGACAACGTTATATTTCTGACGTTTGGGGAATTCATTTTATGCTAAAAGCAACTTACTTGTTTCTAATCTGCACAGTGTTTTATTATTTGGTAAGCTTTTTCACACCAAAAGCAAATTCCGAAGTTTTAGCAAAAATGACCATGAAAAATCCATTGTCGTTTATTACCGATGGAAAAGTTCAGGGAATTTCGGATCCGCGAGTTTTAGCTGGAATTCTTATTATCATAATGTCTGTTTTGTATTATATTTTCAGGTAAATTAATGTTTATGAAAAATTTGTATTTATTATTTTTCGTTATCTTTTTTGTTGCATGTCAGACTAAAAAGCCAAACGAAAAATCAGAAAAAGTTAAACGATTTGGTTGGGTAATAAAAGTAAAACCCGATAAACTTGAAGAGTACAAAGAACTTCACGCCAATCCATGGTCGGAAGTAAACGCGAAACTCAAAGAGGTTAACATTCAAAATTATTCTATCTATTATCGCGATGGACTTTTGTTCAGCTACCTTGAATACACCGGAACTGATTTTGATGCAGACATGAAATTAATGGCTGCCGATTCTCTTACAAACGAATGGTGGAAATTAACCGACCCATGTCAGGAACCGGTTGACTCGGCAGAAGAAGGAATTTGGTGGGCAGATTTGGAAGAGGTTTACCATTTGGATTAGAGAGTAAAAAACACTCTATATATTAATCTAACATTGGGTTTTCGTAAGTTATATTATGACCGTTCTCAAAGTCATAAAGAGTTAATTCGCGTAACCTAAAAAAGGCAACCCAATAATTTTCAATAGATCGAATATAATCGCGTTTGGCTTTTTCGCGTTCTTGCAAAGCAATATTCAAATCGGTAATACTTAATTCTCCATTTTGAAACTTTCTCAATGCAATTAAATACCCATTACCAGCAACTTTATCTGCTTCGCTTGCTGTTTTCAATTGATCTTTTAACAAGCTAAACTGCTCTACCTGTACAATAACTCGGCGGTCGAAATCTTCAATATCTTTGTTTACATCGTAAATTGTAATTTCCCGTTCCGATTCGGCCAATTTTACTGTTGAGGCAGACCTACCCCAGTCTAGAATAGGAACACTTACAGAAACTCGTAACATTCTATCTTTTTCAGGCTGATCGTAAATTCCTGCAAAGTAATCTGCACTGTTCGATAATCCAAAACTTCCTCGTAAAGTTGCACTCACTCCGGTACCACTTTTAGCCGATGCTAACTGACGATCAGCATCAATTAATCGTCGCTTATAATAAGTCGTCTCTTTTCTATTCTCTTTTGCTTTAGCCAATGCCAGCTTCGGGTCTATTTCAAATAAAGTAATATTGAGTGGAATTAGTAATTCAATAGTGCGATTTTGCTCTAATCCGATGTATCTTTTTAATTCGAAGTCGGCATTTTTCAAATCCATTCGAGCTTGATTTAATGATTTTTGTGCATTCAAAACCGAAAGTTCTATTCTAGAATGATCATTCTCCGAAATTTGTCCTAACTCCTTTTTAGTCGCAGATATCAGAAGGTTATCTTCACTATTTTTCAAATTATTTTCGGCAAGGTTATAATTGGTTTGAACAGATAAATAGTTAAAATAATGATATGTAGAAGTTAGAGCAATCTCCTCTATTTCTTCAACAAATCGTTTTTGAGATTCGTCGTAAACCATCGGCTCTGTTTTCCTGTACCATTTCATCCAATTATAGGCAAACAATGGTTGCTGAAAACCAACGGAAAATGGCGCACCCGAGAAACTATTTTGATCGATTTTGAGATTTCTAATTCCATATACCGAAGTACTAGCCCAAACATGAGTTCCCAACTGTGGAATAGATTGACTTACAGCCATATTAGCAGAAGCAGCAAGATTTGAAACCTGCTTAAATTCGATACTCCCATCAGGTTGTGTTATCGGACTTGTAGTATGCGAATAGTTAGGAACATCGCCCGACAAAACCAACTGGGGGCGAAAACGTGTTTTAAAATTTCTATATCGCCAATAGTAATTAACATTACGATTTTGAACATACTTTATAGCAGATGATTGAGAAATAGCCATGGCAATTACATCATCAAGGCTCAAAATATATTTAATTGTTTCGTTTTGAGCAAACAATGAATTTGTAATCAAAAAACATCCTAATAAAAAAAATGAAATAGATTTTTTCATAACAAGCTAATTGTTAATCTTAATTTCATCCAAATTGCGGTACATATTAACACCTTCAACAATAACTTCATCACCTTCATTTAATCCGGAAATAATTTCGCAAGAATCGCTTCCTGTAATTCCCAACACTATTTCTTTTCTAATTGCAATATTGTTTTCAACTACAAAAACAAAATGCTTTTTACCACTTTCAAAAGTTTTATGCTTTTTAATCCTCAATACACTATCTTTCTGACTACTAACAATCTGTATTTCTATATTTTGATTTGCAATAAGTTTTGGATGACTTTTTTCTTTTAAATGAACATTAAACTGCATTTTTTTATTCTCAACTACCGGAGTAATAATACCAACTCTTCCCTCAAGGTTTTCGTCGCCAACATAAGCATAAACACGGTTACCTGTATTAATCTGTTTTGCAAATTGTTCGTCAATTGAACCTATAATTTTAAACGATGTAAGATCCGACATCCTTGCCAGCATTTTATCTTTTTCGGCTCTTTGTCCCTCGTTTCCAGAAATAGCAAGAATTATTCCTGAGTATGGTGCTTTAATATTTAATTCTATAAGCAATTTCTCATTCTCGATTAATTTTTTCTCTTCTATTTTAATTTGTAATAAAAGACCTTTTTCGTCAGCAATTAACTGTTTTAATTTAATTGAGTTTTTTTCGGATAACGTTTTCATATCCTTCTCTGCAAGAGTAATTTCTTGCTTGGTTTGCTCTATACGAGCAGGAGAAATACCTCCAACTTCCAGCAACTGTTTTTGATCAGCCAAAGTAGATTTTAAAGAAGTTATACGTAGTTTTTTCACCTCTTCATTGTAATCTAAATCTAAACGTGCGCTTTGAGCATTCAATTGTGTTTTTTCTAGAGAGTTTCTTTTCATTTCCAACTGATCTGATATTTTATCAATCTCTACTCTAGTTCTTTCCACATCTAACTG
>DAOVTY010000113.1 GCA_030632865.1 Bacteroidota bacterium | reverse complement strand
TGTTCAAATTCCCGCATCCTGAAAATAAACTGGCGTGCAACAATTTCATTACGGAAAGCTTTACCTATTTGTGCAATTCCAAAAGGAATTTTCATTCGACCAGTTTTTTGCACATTCAAATAGTTTACAAAAATACCCTGTGCCGTTTCGGGGCGCAAATATATTGTTGATGCGCCATCGGCAGTTGCTCCCATTTCGGTAGAAAACATTAGATTAAACTGGCGAACATCTGTCCAATTTCTCGAACCCGAAACTGGGCAAACTATTGCCTGGTCTATAATTATTTGTTTAAGCTCTTCTAAATTACTATCGTTTAACGCCTTTGCAAAACGAGTATGCAATTCGCTGTATTTTGTTTTATTAGCTAAAACTCTGGGGTTTGTTTCTTTAAATTGTTGTTCATCAAAACTATCTCCAAAACGCTTTTTTGCTTTGGCAACTTCTTTGTTAATCTTACCTTCAATTTTTGCAAGCTGATCTTCGATTAAAACGTCGGCACGGTATCTTTTTTTAGAATCTTTATTATCGATTAACGGATCGCTAAATGCATCAACGTGCCCAGAGGCTTTCCAAATGGTAGGATGCATAAAAATTGCAGAATCTAAACCTACTACATTTTCGTGCAGTTTTACCATGCTGTCCCACCAATATTTTTTGATATTGTTTTTCAGTTCAACGCCCAACTGTCCGTAATCGTAAACGGCACCAAGTCCATCGTAAATTTCGCTCGATTGAAAAACGAAACCATATTCTTTGCAGTGTGCAATCAGTTTTTTAAAAATATCTTCTTGTGCCATTTTATTTATTTTTTTTGGAATTGAAGGACAAAAATAGATGAAAAAATTGATTTAACTGGATTGCAAAAAAAATGTTACTGAATTAATCGTTAATAAGCAGCAAATAAGTCAATTCAAAAAGATAAAGAGTGAGGATTTATTGAATAAAATATAAAGTGTATTATAATATGATTAAAATATTGATTAAAAATAATTAATAGAAATTCTTCAAAAAATTTCTATTTTTCATAAAAGCTGGTGCTAGTGTAATTGCAACAACTTTTGCAAGATTTGTGGAGTTAATATATTCAGCTAAATTCCCACAAAACTTGTATCTACAAAAACAACTATTTGCTTTATTGGTATAAAATTTAGTTAGATCTATTTAGCCCCAAACGGATAGTAAATATTAGATGCTTTATTGTATTTTGCAGAATCAAAAGATAAAATATTACTGTACTTTATCTTTTAAAAATATGGTAATAGTTAAAACAAAAAGTATATGTTTTTAAAATATTTTAAAACTAAATCTGAGAGAATTGAACTTAGTTTTAAAATTGCCAACAGGCTTTGGCCACTTTTAAAAATAGCGGCTTTGTATTATCGAAAGTATATTTTACGGGATGTGAAATTTATTGTAGTAATTGGTTCTCTGGGGAAAACAACTACTAAAAATGCAATACAAATTGCTCTTGGCAACCATGTTTCTAACAAGTTTATTTCTAATGCATTTGGGGCAGTTGCACTATCAGTTTTAAAAACAAAACGCACTGATAATTATAAAGTAATTGAAGTTGGGATTGGTATGCCTGGGCAAATGGAATTTTATGGAAAATTATTAACGCCCGACATTGTTGTAATTACAAGTATCGGTCTTGATCATGTTCCTAATTTTAACGGGATTAAACACATACGCGACGAAAAGTCAAAACTGCTCAAATTTGTTAGGCCCAAAGGTAAATTATTAGTTAATAGCGACGACCCAAACGTTATGATTATGGCGAAACAATCTGGACTACCTTTCATACGATATGGATTTAATAAAAAAAGCAAAATTAGATGTTCTCTATATAAACTTAACTTTCCTTATGGAGCAAAGCTCGATATTTTAATGGAAGGAGAAAAATATATCCTTAAATCAAAATTAATAGGAGAAAAAATGGCATATCCGTTGCTAGCCGCGCTTGCAGTTGTAAACGAATTAGAATTTCCTGTACAAAAGTTATTGCTGAAACTGGAAAAATTAGAACCTGCCCATGGACGTTTGCAGTTATTGAAATTGCCAAACGGAACAAAAGTAATTGGTGATTTTTACAAGGCCACAATTGATTCAGTAAAACCTGCTCTCAAATTACTTGACCAAATCTCGGCTAAAAGAAAGGTTATTGTTTTTGGTGACATTGGATACCTTAATGAATATAAAGAGACCTGTTTTAATATTGGTAAAATACTTGCTAGTATAGCTTCTGATTTAATATTGGTTGGGGAAATGGAACATGCATTTTACGATGGTGCTATTGAGGGCGGAATGCAACATCATAAGATTACACTAACAAACGATTCATGGGAGCAGGCAGTCGAAAAATTATCAGACGATTTAAATGAAAACGACGTAATATTAATTACTGGGAGAAAACCTCAAAAATTGGAAAGAGTTTTTTTGGCCTTAAAAGGAGAAAAACTTAATTGTACTATTAATTTTTGTGAAATGTTTTATACTTATTGTAAAAATTGCAGTTTGCGAAATTAGTCAGATTAAAAAATTAGATTTTTCAAATCAAGTTTTAAAACTGTCCAGTGGTCAACATCTTTTAAACTAAAATCGTGTTTCTTCGGATTGGTTCCAACAACTTTATAGCCAAATTTTTTTACATACCATTTTACAGTTTCTTGCCTATCCGTTTCGGTGTGCACTCTGGAAAAGCCTAGGGTTTTCATCTCCTTTAATCTTGCAACTTGCAAGGCATAGCCAACTCCCTTTCCTTTAAAAATTGGATCAACAGCCAAAGATGCAGTTTCTGCTTCCTCTTCAGAAAGTACCAAGTAGCTACAAACACCTATTATTTTATCATCTATTTTAGCAACAAAAGTGTGTCTCAAATCCAATGATTCCCGTTCAGGATTAGGAATATTTTTTGTCGCTTTATGCGGTGCCATATTCCATTTTTCTAAAATTGCCATTGCAGCTTTAACCTCGCTTTTCTCTATTTTTCGAATCTTAAAGTTTTCCATCTATTAATTTCTGAAGGCATTTTTTATTGTGTAAAAATTATAAAGTAATATGGACTTTATATTGTAAAAAATTCTTGATATCCAATAAGTTAACGGGTTAAAATAAAAATGATTATTAATCTTTTTCTCCGTAATTATTCCTTCAATATTCAAAGAATTAATACAGGAATGGTCTCTATTAATTATATCTAATTTTAAAAATGCTGAAATAAATTTTTCAGCAAAAATATCATGAATTATTTTTCTTTTTGATTTTTTTAAACTTGAACTACTTGCAATCATTGGGTTCGAATTAATTTCCCAAATAACCAATTTATTATTTTTCACGGCATAGTCGATTCTCCCATAATTCATTCCTGCAAATGCAAAAATCCTTTTTAATTCATTTTCGTGAGGATTATTTTTAATATAGTTTAATTCTTCTTCAATAAATTCTTTGCTTACCAAATCTACACTTTTAATCATCCATTTTTTACTGAAAAAAATGTGCCGCGGAACAATAATATCATCTACCAAAAAAGCTGAATATTTTCTGAAAATTTCATTGTTATCAGAAGTCTCTATAAATTCTGTTACCAGAAGGTTACTTCGCGAATACCCTTCGGTCTCGAATTTTTCAATCAATTCATGCAGTTTTTCATCTGTATTTATCAAATCGGTTATTTTACCATCGTGTCCAATTCCTTTCCGAATAAAGACTGGAAAAATTATCTCTTTTGGTAACTTCGATGAAGGAAAACAACGAAAATCATTTAATTGGTTTTTATATAATTTATTCAGAAAACTAAGCCGGTTAATTGAGACTGCCGGATTATTTAATAGTTTAAAATGTTGAGGTTGTTTATTCAATTCAGAATAAATTCGACTTAAAGTTTCAATTTGAGTTTTTGAAAGTAAATCAAAGTCGGTGAGAATATAAGTTCCTGAGAAAAGCTTTTTTTTGCGTACTAATTTTTCAATGGGTAGATGTTTTTGTTGTTTTTTAAGGCTCCTTCCCCATGTATTTAAAAATGAAATTAAACCGTATGAATTTTTTGCTTTAGTAATAAAATATATCATCGGGGTTTTTGCCTTACTTTATATTTAGTACTAATAGTTCTCTTGTTTCTTTCGGCGTAAAAGGTGTTAATTCCAATTTTTCTGCTATTTCGTTTATTCGTTTTAATAAATCCATATTATTGGATTGAACGGTTTTTGCTTTATCAAAATATATATTATCCTCGAGTCCAATACGAACGCCGCCACCATTAAGAATACCGGTAACATTCATTTTAAGCTGTGTGTCTCCTAATCCTGCTAACGACCAATAAGCTTTCTCGGGGAGTTGAGCAATTATATTTCCAGTATCAATTAAGTTTGGCTGGGCATTAAAAATATTTCCTAAAAGAATATTAAAATAAAAAGGAGTTTTTATTAACCCTTTTTTTTGTAAATATTTTGCATAATTAACCATTCCTGTATCAAAAGCTTCAAGCTCTGGTTTTATTCCTTTTTCTAACATTTTAGCTGCCAGCTTCTGAATCATGTCCGGACTGTTAACACTTGCCGAATTTTGAAAATTTAGTGAGCTCAAAGTCAGGCTTGCCATGTCGGGTTTACTTTTACCTTCTAATTCTAAACATTCCGATCTGCGCTCAAAATCGGGCCAATTTCTACCACTTGTTGACACACAAATAATAAGTGAATCGTTTCCATATCCATCTACTTTTCTAATTCCATCAATTATCTCTTTGTAAACTTCTTTCTTCCAGGTGGGTTTACCAAATTCATCGCGTGCATGAAGATGCACCATTGATACTCCATGTTTTCGAGATTCTAAAACCTCATCTATTATTTCGTCAGGCGAGATTGGGACATGTGGAGTTGTTCCTTTGGTAGGAATCATTCCGTTTGGTGTAAAATTTATAATAAACTTCGACATACTTTTTAATTGGAAGTAAAAGTTCGAAAATTTGGAAACTACTACATTATTCTACTTCTTCAAAATCTACATAATCTCCTTTAGTTTGAGATTTATCTTTATTCTTATTTTTATTGTCTTCAATTGTAATTTCTCCATCTGGTCGTGATGAACGTTGATTTTGACGTTGTTGATTTTGCATTTTTTGCTGCATATTTTTTAATCCTTTATCAACTAATAACGGAAGTATATATTTAGAAAACAGCTTAATGCCATAATATATGGCAGCAATAATCAATATTGTGCGCAAAAAATTAACTATGTATAAAATGATTAATAAGTTCATTCAAAATAAAATTAAGTTGCAAATTTAATTTTTTTAAAGGAGTTGATAAATAAAATCACTCTTTTTTAATGTAAAAGATAAAAGACGGAATAATCCGCCTTTTATGTTAACATCAAATATCTTTATAATTATCGCCTTCTCATGCTACCACTAGGTCGTGCTTGAGAACTTCTACTTGAAGGTGATGGACGACTTTGTTGATAGCTATTATAATTAGTATTTCCCCTGCTCCTGTTTTGGTAATCGCGCTGAAGCTGGTTACTTGTGCCGGTTGATGGTCGAGTACTTGGCTGAGTACTTGGACGCTGCGAAGGTCTAGTACTTGGCTGTGAAGGACTGGTTGCAGGGCGTTTATTTTTTTGCGACCAATTACCGCTATTATCTCTAGAATAAACATTACCATTTCTGTCGGTATAAACATTATTAGGCTTTTGCGACGGTTGTGTACTCCTTCTGTTACTTGCAGGTTGAGTAGAAACTCTGTCGCGACCGTTTGTAGGGAGTCTTACACCAGCAGGACGGTTGTTATAAACATTTCGTGAGTTATAAGAACCACGAGCATATCCGGCTTTGTAACCATTATGGTAGCCTCGATGGTAACCATGATGATAACCATGACGGTATCCATGACGGTATCCGGCAGGTCCCCAGTAGTTATGATGGTGCATCGACATTGAGAACCAACCATAACTTACTCCAACCGAAAAACCCCAACCGGTGTACGGATTATAATGTACTCCAAATCCGTATGTTACAGGTCGTGGATAATAGTACGCACCATACCAAGGTCTGTAATAATATCCTGTTCCGTAAACAACTACTCCGCCATAAACGTAAGAGTGGCAATATCCGGGAGTGTAGCCAACATAAACAACTTCAGGAGTAGAGTCGTAGATATATACATATTTTACATTGTAAACAGGAGCACTCGGAGGAATTTCATCGACCTCATCGGGGCGTTTATCTGAAACTTTCCACGGACCTTCTGCTTTTGATGATTCAAACCAAATACCTTCGTCAACACAATAATAAGTTTTATCAACTTTTATTACTGTACTTTCTGTATTTGCAGCATATTGAACGGAAGTACCTTCCATTTTCTCAAATTTTGGCTTTCCATCGTATTCAACTTTTGTGGTTGCTGTTTTTCTATCTACAACGGCAGTTTGAGGCATTTGCTGTTCATACAAAGCTTCTTGTGCTTCCGATGTACCCGGCACACTAACTTTAACTGAAGCGATTGTTGCATTAGAAGGTATAGTGGTAAATTCTTTGGGGAGTTTTTCAGGTTCAATAAATTCCCATTCGCCATCTTTTAAAGTTTTAGAGTTATACCATCTTCCATTTAGCAGCACAAAATGCGTTTGCAAATTGATATCTAAAATAATGTCATTCTCCGAATTTGAAACAAATAAAAGTGAGGTTTTGTCTATAGGTTCGTATTTTAACTCACCATCAGAAATAATTAATTCTGATGGTTTTGTAGTTACAATTATATCAGGTATTTCGCTACTCTCTTCTTTTACCTCGGGCGATCCCTGATTATCAATCATCTTTTTACTAGCCTTCTCTACATCTTTAGGAACCGATTTAGTTACGTTCCATTTTTCAGAAGTTAATTCGCCTGCCTTATACCAATAATTTCCACCATGGATATAATAATTCTTATTGTCTTTAATAATTAAAAAAGGAGTATTAACAACTGTTTCTAATTTAGAACCTTCTATGTTTTCTAGAATCGGCTCTCCATCAATAATAACTAAAACTGCAGGTACAGTTCTGAAAAATATTTCGGGAGGATCATTTTTTAATTTCTCACCCAATTCGTTCTCATTTTCAATTGATTCGATGCCTGATAAAATTCTATCTAACGACATTTCCAAATTCATCGATTCAATATCTTCTATAATTAACGTTTTTAATTTTTCAAGTTTCGACTCATCTTCTATATCCGGAAATTTCACTTTCGGTATATCAATATTTTCTAAAACTGCAATTCTTGTTTCCAAATCGGTTGAAATTCGGGCATTAAACCAAAGTGCGCCAAAAATTATATCCTCTTTTTCATTTTTAACCGACAGCGCCATTCTGCCTTTCATAATATTTCCTTCTAGGCTTTCTAGTTGCGATTGATACAGAGTTATGGTATATTCCTTCTCTTGAATTTCTCGTGGCCACACCAATTCTGGCACTTTTTCTTGAGAGAATAAAGAAGTACTACCAAGCAATATTAATGCTAACAAAATAAATCTTATCATAATAAATTTATAAAATATTAATGTATTAAAAATGGTATCAAAAAACTACAGTATTAGTTTGGTAATCTAATAATTAAACCGCCACCCAAATTCCAATGTACAAGCGGCACATTAAACGTAATTGCAGTAGAACAGCCACTGCCACCACCGCCTATTCCACAAAATATACCACCACCCGAAAATTCCATTGGTAGCATCAAATTTGTGTGAAGTCGTAAGCCAATCATATCGTTGATAAATACTTTTGCACCTAAACCAACTCCAGCAGAAAAAAGCCAATATCGTTCATTTCCTTTAGACATTTGAGCATACCTCGTTGTACCCAGCGATACTTTTGCAAATGGAACAACCTTACCCTCTTGAAACTCTCTTAATGCGCCAACTTGATAATGCTCTACCGCAAGATCTGCCCGCCCGTTTTCAAGAAAGTCGCCGTACGATGATGTAACAACCTGAGTGTTTGATCTGTGATAACCCAACTCGATGTACGACATGTTATCAACCTCTACACTTAATAAACCTCCAAAAGACATGTCATCTTTCACATCAAATGTTCCGTAGTAACCATTAACCTTACCACTAATATCGTATCCGAATAATGGTGTAAATTCTACTGATTGAGCAAAAAGCATAGTGCTTGCTAGTAACATTACTGCAAGAAAAGTAATTCGTTTCATAATGTTTATAATTTATTTATAATGTTAAACTGATTTTTTAATAAAAAAAATTCTGTGTAGATATATCGGTTAATACAAATTAGTTTTACGCAAAAAAAAGTAAATGTAAAGAAAGTTTAAAATATATTGCGCATATATTATTTTATTATTTCTACCAAAAGTTAATAATTAGGTATTATTTTAGAAGCTTTAGTGCAAAGTTTGGGAATTAATGTAAAATCAAGTTTTACAGTCTATTAAGAAAAAGTAGCTGTAAGTTATCTTTCGGGATTAAACTTGTAATTATTTGCTAATGTTCTAAAAATAACTACTTTTGCAGTCCAAAAAATAATCCGTTCAGGCAATAAAAGAGGAAACCAACGGGGATCCCGCCTGCCGGTGTAAACTATAAAAATTGAAATTATGTACGCGATTGTAGAGATTGCAGGACAGCAATTCAAAGTAGAAAAAGACAAAAAACTTTTTGTACATCGATTAGAAGCTGAACAAGGCGATTCGTTAGATTTTGAGAAAGTTTTATTGGTTGATAATGATGGCAAAGTTGCTGTTGGAACACCAACCGTAAAAGGTGCAAAAGTAACAGCCAAAGTGCTAGAACATGTTAAAGGTGATAAAGTAATCGTTTTCAAAAAGAAACGAAGAAAAGGTTACAAAAAGAAGAACGGTCACCGTCAACTGTTCACTCAAATTCAGGTAGAAAACATTGTTGGATAATTAAAAAAATTTACCATGGCTCATAAGAAAGGTGCAGGAAGTTCGAAAAACGGACGCGAATCGGAAAGTAAACGACTGGGTGTAAAAATTTACGGTGGTCAGTTTGCAAAAGCTGGTAATATTTTAATTCGCCAGCGAGGAACAAAACATCATCCGGGAGAAAATGTAGGAATGGGTAAAGATCATACTCTTTTTGCGTTAATCGACGGAACTGTTGTATTCAGAAAGAAAAGAAAAAATCGTTCATACGTATCGGTTGCTCC